>CALRJJ020000361.1:0-5860 GCA_943367505.1 Flavobacterium psychrophilum
GATTATTCGCCATTTAATCTCTAATTTCTTATCTCTTACCTCTTATCTATTGCTGCTCTTTCAAGCCCCTTTACTTTCAAGCTTTAAGCAGGCACCAATACTAGGTATATTGCTCTTTGCTTGGCGAAGAATAGCCGTAATCACTATTCCCTCTAAAGAGCAGATGATCCAGAAGAGGGCGAGGAAGTTGAGAATGTACGGTGGTTTGAAGATCCAGAAAATCATGATACCGATGTATATAACATAGGCGCTGAAGCGAGAAAAGTCGGTGTGGTATGAAGGAAATTTGCCTAGCTTCTTGATCGCTAAGAGCAGATGCAGTGTTTGGGTAGCCGCTCCGGCAGTGAGAAGCCAGCGGCATTGTGCCATTTCGGTGGGCTGGTGGATAGCAAGAAAGATCAGTACGGCAATGTAGATCAGAAGGTCAGAGATGCTGTCGAGGTGGGCACCGAACTGGGTGCACCAGTTGAATTTGCGGGCTACATAACCGTCTAGCATATCGGAGATACCGGCGCTAAGGACTAAGGGTAAAAAGAGAGATAGTTGGCTGGTCAGCCCGGCATATAGCAAGGCAATTGCAGCAAGTAGGCGAATTGAGGTAATTAAGTTGGGAATTTGGCTCATAACCGTGAGCTTATCTTCTCAAACCCTTGCTGTGGTTGGTTCGTAAACAGTTGACCAACTGTTGCTGAGCCTTCAAAGTCTAATTATTGCCTGGTCTTCGTATTTACCCCACTGCAGCGCCCATAATTTGCCCAAGTTGGACCATAAAGTGAAAGTGTTCACCAGCGAACGCAATTTTCTTTTAAGGAGCTGACCAATGCCTATTCTTGAATCAACTGATGCCAATCACAAAGAGTCGGGTGTACAGTCGCATGTGGCAGCTTTCTTTGAAGACGCTTACAAAGATCATAAAGTAGCTGGAGCGACAATGGCTGTGGGAATGCTGGCCATCACCAAAGGTAAGTCGGGAGGTGGTTTGGCTGCCGAGCTAGCTGAGGGTGCAGCCGTTAAGGGAGTAGCCCGGCTAACTGAGGCCGTTGTTGAGTCCACTGGTGCTAGGCTTGCCAGCGAGGCCATGGCTCATCCTGGCACCATGCGCAATCTTTTGCTTGACGGAGCCAGGCATGTTGAGGCCCCTGCTGCTCGAAATATGGTGATGCAAATGGATATGGGGCTTCCCCGCGCCATGGATGCTGCAACAACAACCAAACTGGCCGAAGGTATAGTGGCTAAAGACTCTGCCGCTGTCACTTCAGTGATGGACGATATATTCGGCGGCAACACCTATGCCGCTATGCACAGAAGATTTGGTGGCTAAGTCTAAAGTAAAGCGTTAGCCCAAAGTCTATAATTGAATGCTCCTTAGAATCTCACGGTATGAATTTTGCAAGGCCTCCATTTTCAGAGCCGCTCCAATTGGCGTGAAGAAGCTCAAGCTCTAGGCTTTAATGTAGCTCTACTAGAGAATCCAGCCTATTGGGTAGAGGCGCTAGACAAGCCGTTTTGTCTACGATTTACTCTGGACGAAATCAAGGCGATTGCCAAGGCCAGCCAAGAAATAAATGAACTGGCCCTGGCCATGGTGGCGCATGTATGTCAGGCCCCTAATTCTGATGAGCTAATGGCAAAGCTCCGCATTCCACCTGCTTTTCGCCCGGCTGTTCGTCTTTCTTGGCAGCGTCATGACCGCTTTTTGTACGGTCGTTTAGATTTGGCGGTAGTTGGCAATCGCATCAAACTTTTTGAGTTGAACTTCGATACTCCTACGTCTTTACCTGAGACAGCGGTGCTGCAGATGGCCTGGTATCAGGCCCTGTCAGAGGGTAGCAAGGGTGGCAAAATTAGTTTAGCAATTGACGATGCTTGTATTGAGCAGTCGGACCAGTTCAATTTTATTCAGGAAAAACTGCTTGAGGCACTAAGCCCGACACTGTGGTCGGGGGGCTCTGTTGGCTCATCTCGCGACATTCATTTTGCTTATTACCGCCACGCTGATGAAGATGCTGAGACAGTGAAATATCTTTATGGTTGTTCGCAGCTGGCTGGTCTTGATTCTAAACTCATGGTTCTCAATGATTTAAAGCGCTCTGCTGATGGTGCCATATATGATGCTGAGGGTCTGCCGGTTCACACTCTTTTTAAGCTCTATCCCTGGGAGCAAATATTCAAAGACGAAGAGCGACTGAACCAAGACGGTACGAGCTTATTTTTGCCTTTGGTGCTCAACAATCAGACTGCCTTTGTCGAGCCTTTATGGAAAGCATTGCTTGGTTCAAAGGCTTGCCTAGCCCTACTTTGGCAGTTGTATCCCGAGCATCCTTTGCTGCTTGAAACCTACTTTGAAGATGATAGTGCAGCCCTGCAGTTGAGGCAGAGCCCCCACGTGCGCAAGCCCCTGTTTGGTCGCGAAGGGGCCAACATAGAAATTGTATTTCCTCAAGAGAGCAGCCAAGACGAGAAAAGTGGTGGCGAGTTTAGCGAAGACGGATATACCAAAGATGAATTTAGCAAAGACGGTTTTATTGTTCAGGCCTATGAGCCCATGCCTCAGTTTGAAGACTACAATTTATTGGTTGGTAGCTGGCTTGTGAATAACCGCGCGGTGGGTCTTGGAATACGCGCCGACCAGAGCAAAATTACCGGGCTTAGAGCCCTTTTTGTTCCTCATTTTGTCGCTTGAACTCTTTGCAATATTGTTGCTTTTCAAAAAATGCAAAAAAAATATTAGGGCTATAATTGGCGAAATTGTTTTTTGCTATAAAAACTATAGACCGAGAGGTTGCGGAAAGGCATGAAAACTGGAGGAGAAAGCCATGCAAAACCTCACAAGAAAACAGATCTTAGCCGTTAGTGCTGCTTTATTTTTAGGCTTTACTTTTGGCTTTGCCGGAAGAGATATTTTAGATCACAGCGGCAGTGCCAAGGCTAGCGAGCCTGTTGCTGTTCCTGTAAAAAAAGTACAAGAGCCCGCTGCGGGTATCTCCTTAAATAGGTTGTTGGGGCCTAATCTTTGGCACATTAATGTCGACCCTTTCTGGCATCCACTTGATCTTGCTTTAGAGCCTGTTGTTATGCCTGAGTTTCTTGGTATGCAGCTAGATGTTCCTAAGGTAAAAACCATTGACGGCGACAAAGAAATTCAAGTAGTTGCCGAGGTTCCCGGCATGTCAGAGAAAGACGTTGATGTGCAGGCTGGAAAGAATACAGTCACCATCTCGGGGCACCGCAAGGAGACGTCAGGGGATGATGGCAAAAATGGTAAGAAAAGTTTTTCAACTGTCGAGCAATCATTCACTCGCACCGTTAGCCTGCCAGTGGAAGTCGATGGTGATAAGGTGAAGGCGACGATTAAAGACGGCATCCTTACTGTTTCAATTCCGAAGGCGAAATCTACTAAAGCTATCTAGAATTTTCCCTTAGAAGAGTTCTGCAACCAAATGTTGTACCAGTCTTTTGTTTATAGGAGGCGTAGTTTATGTTGCAAAAATTTGTTGCTAGTGACCTTGGCAGCAGTCGTGAATTAGAGTTAGTACAACAACACTTAAATCGGCTATTTTCGTTGTCGAATTATGCCCACAGTGAGTACCCCTTGCTCAATGTCTGGACCTCGGAAAATGGTGCCATTGCCAGAGCTGAACTTCCTGGTCTTGACCCCAGCGAGGTGGAAATTAGCCTGGTTAATGATACTGTCACGGTTCAGGGCGAACGGCATTGCCAATCGGGCAATGAAAATCAGTTATGTCACCGCCAAGAGCGTCGCTTTGGGCAATTCTCTCGTTCCTTGCAGCTACCTTTTCGCGTTGATGCCGAGGGCGTGCAAGCTAAGTTTTTTGACGGCGTTTTAGAGATAACTTTGCCTCGTGCAGAAAGCGACAAGGCTAGAAAAATCAATGTTATTACTGAATAAAATCGGCCGAGATAAGGAGGTTTAGTATTATGCCTAGTGAGCTTTTAGAAGTAGTAAAACCCGAAGTGGAGAGTGCAAAAGAGACTGCTTCGGCCACTGTTCGTCCGCGCAAAACTGTTGCCCCTCGTACTGATGTTTATGAGTCGAAAGAGCAACTGCAGTTTTTCATCGATATGCCTGGAGTGAAGCAGGAAAATATTGATATTACTCTTGAGCAAAATATTTTGACTGTTCGTGGGGGAGTGGAGCCGCCCGAAATGCCTGGCTATCGCTTGACCTATGCTGAGCACGATATTGCAGACTATCAGCGAGTTTTCACTCTTTCAAACGAGATTGAAAGGGCTGAAATACAGGCCTCGATCAAGAATGGAGTGCTAAAGCTGGTCTTGCCTAAGAGTAAAGCTGCCCTTCCGCGCAAAATTGCCATTCAGTCAGCCTAGAATTTCCCCTACTAAGTCGAGAAAGAAATGGTTTCCATGGAAGCCATTTCTTTCTTTTGTTTTTGGGCAATTGCATTTAAGGTGCTAGTTTTTCTTCTAGACTCTAATTTTGCCTTTAGACTCCAATCAGCGGAACTGCTGGTTCCATTGATTTCTTGTAGAGCTGACCCAAGGCTTCATAGCATTGGCATGACTCATTCTCGAGGGCTTTGCGATCAAGGACGGTAATGCGGCCACGCACATACGAAATGATCTTCTTTTCCGATAGGCTTACTGCTGTTGCATTTACAAGTGTTCGCGAGATTCCCAGCATATTGGCTAGAAACTCTTGGGTCATGGGGAAGGTGTCGCTTTTGCTGCGATCGTGGGTTAGTAGAATCCACTTGGCGCAGCGTTTATCTACCGAGTGGGTTTGATTGCAGCCGGTGGTTTGGGCGATTTGTTCAAACAGTGCCATGGCATAGCGCAGGCTCAATTCTTCCAGGGGTGCATAGGTCTTTGACAGGGCATCAAAGGCTTCAACGGGAATGCGCCAGGCTGATGATTCTACTTGGCACTGTACCAGGGCGGCAATGCTGTCAATGCCTACTGCCACGGGGACACCGAGCATCCCTTCGTTGCCGATTGTGGCCAATTCAACCTGAGAGCCGTCCTGCATCACTTTCAGCAGTGACATTACGCCGCTTTCTATGAAATGAATGAACTTAATAGGAACGTTCGGTTCGATGATTTTTTCGCGCAGGTCGTAGTGCATAAACTCTGAAGCGCTAACAATGGCGCCAGATATCGGCAGCGGCAGGCTTGCCAACAAAAGGTTTTGATACTGGCTCATGGGCAAACCGTTGGTCTGAGGGGCAAACGGTTTAGCTGAGTCGTCAATCTTAGGTCAGCCGAATGTACCTTCACTATGACAGGTTTGAACAGAGAAGGCTTGCTTTTAGACCTTTTCTGCCAGAAGTTTTTCTAGATCAACTAGAGCGGCGCTAAAGCCGTCGATGCCTTCTTTTAGTTTTTCATTGGCCATGCGATCTTCAGCATGCATCTTAGCGAAAATCTCTTTGTTCATTTCTATGCGCTCAATGCTCGATTTCTTTGCTGCATCAACATCTAGCTTGCGTGGCAGGTCGCCTTCGGTTGAATTGAGTTCTTCTAGGAGCTTCGGTGAAATTGTAAGCAAATCACAACCAGCTAGTTCTGTAATTTCGCCCATGTTGCGGAAGCTGGCGCCCATTACCACGGTTTTATAGTCGAATTTCTTGTAATAGTTGTAAATGGCTGTTACCGATCTGACGCCTGGGTCTTCTGCCCCTTTATAGTCTTTACCGGTGTCTTTTTTGTACCAGTCTAGGATGCGGCCGACAAATGGCGAAATTAAGGTGACTTTGGCTTCGGCGCAGGCGACAGCCTGGTGCAGTCCGAACAAGAGAGTCATATTGCAGTGAATGCCTTCTTTTTCTAAGGTTTCGGCTGCTTGAATGCCTTCCCAGGTTGAGGCAATTTTGATTAAAAC
>CALRJJ020000362.1:0-5842 GCA_943367505.1 Flavobacterium psychrophilum
TGCGCTTTTGTCAATAGTCTACTTAGTTTCGACGATATAACCGGAACCAAGAATTGTTTTGACAATGCAATTACCGTCTGCATCAGTAATTTTTTTGCGCAGCGATTTAACACAAACGCGCACTGCATCTTCGCTGGCTTCAGCATCACTGGGCCAGATTGCTTTGATCAATTCTTTGGCACTGAAGGTGCGGTTTGGATGGCTGAGAAGATATTCCAGCACGGAATGTTCGCGCCGTCCCAAATTTACAGTCTTGCCGTCAACAGTTACCGTTTTGCTACCGTCAGCCATAACCACATTGCCTGCTGATTTGGTTACAGGCAGGTAGGCTCCGGGGCGGCGCAAAATCGCTCTGACTCTAGCCACCAGTTCGCGGCTGTGAAAAGGTTTGGTGACATAGTCATCGGCGCCAGAGCCGAGACCTTCCATCTTGTCGCTAATCTCAGATTGGCCGGTCAAGAAGATAATCGGTGTGGCACCGCCTGACCGTCTAAATTCTTTGAGCATGTCTATCCCGCTCAGATCTGGCAGACCCCAGTCTAGTATGACTAGGTCAAAAGCGAAGTTTTGCAAAAGCTGCAGACCATCTTTGCCTAAATAGGCGGTTTCTATCTCGTAATTTTCAGCTATGAGCAAATCTTTTAGTGAAGCTACAAGATTTTGATCGTCGTCGACAAGAAGAATCTTAGTCATTTAAGTATGTTCCTGCTCTAATGGCACGATAACCAATTATTATAACCAACGCATCCTTACCGGTATGAAGTTTATCTCGTAAGAGGTTGAGTGAAGTTTCGAAGAAGTCAGTTTCGCTTCGTTGATATGGGCATTGCCGTGGTGCTGGCAACCTGCTTGTCAGCGCTCTGCTGTTTGATATTCCTTGGTTGGCAGCGCTCCCGGGCCTTAGAGCTGGCATCACAAGAGGCCGACTACCTTCGCTATGTTATTCAGGTAAGTGATCTATGTGTGCATATCTCTAATTATTGTGGCGTTACAGTCGGTCACGGTTTACAGAGTAAGATGCAATGGCTTGACATGGGACAAGGTGAGAAGCGTCACTTGCACGACGAATGTGCACAGCTGCGTTCATCTATTCCCAACGAAGCCGGAGCATCCAGCACTGCTGCACCGCGTTTCAAATTAATTGATCGTGTGGAAGCCGCGTTCTCTCGTATTGAGCTTCTGGTGCAAGGTGGCCAGGGTCAAGGTGGAGTGCTGGAGTCACCTCAGTTTCGCGATATCTTCAGAAGCACTCCAATTTTTTTCAAGTTGCTCTTAGAGGTCGTCGAAGATTCGCTGAAAACATTAGAGTTTCAGCGGGGCGAGCAGGAGAAAGCAAGTCGAGCCGCAGATACCTCCCTAACTTTGCAGATTGCCTTTTCTATTTGCGGATTTGCAGCTGCACTGGCTGGATCAATTTTCTTCTTGCGCACTTTCTATTTTGGCATTCGCAAAAGATTGCAGACACTTGCTGCTAATGCTTTGCGCTTGGCCGATACCAATCCCAAGCTAGAGCCATTTGCTAGCAATGATGAATTTAATAGTCTCAACGGTATTCTTGAGATGGTGGCGGGTAAACTGCGAGAGTCTAGCGAGGCGCGAACTTTCTTACTCTGTATGTTGGCGCATGATATGCGCTCACCGCTAGCCGCCGCGGCAATAAGCTTGGAGCTGGCCGCCAGTGATGAGCCCGGCCAGCCAAGCATTGGCTTAGCTGTAGCTGAAATTGAACAGGTTTTGCCCTTTATTGATGACCTATTGCAAATTGAGAAAACACAATCTGCTCAGGGCGAGAGTGAAATTGAAGAGATTCTGCTTGAGGATTTTTGTGATACCGAACTTGGTGATTTGCAAAAGTCTGCTGCTCGATTAGGTATTGATTTAGAGTTTCAAATTGGTTCTCAGGTTATAGAGGTAGATTCTGCCGAGCTGACAGCTGCCCTCACTTTAATTACTGGATTCTTGTTGGCCAGTCTGCCTAAGGGCTCGCAGATTGTCATTGCCAGCGAAAGTCAAAAGCAGAGTTGGCGCATTATTTTCAAACTTGAGACTGCTTTAGAGAGTGGGCAAAGCCTGCTTGATCTTGAAGATGATATCGCTAGCGGAGCGTCGGCTGCGTTGACTGCTCGAACAATTAAATTGCATCCAGCCTTGTATCATGTCGCAAATCTTGATGCCAAATTGCGCTATGAAGCTGCTGCTGCAGACAACTGTGGTCGACTGATTTTGGAACATCGTTACTCGGGCGGTCGCACCCCTTCTGGTTCTGACCCTAGTGCTAGTTCGGACGCTAGCTCTAGTTCTAGCTCTAGTTCTTCTATTGGCGCCCAGAGCAGTCAGCGCTTAGTTGAGGCTGAGGCCAGTCTATTGGCTGGCGTTCGAACACGGCCCTGGCTGGCCAGCTTTATGTGCTTGCTTGCCCTTCCTAGTGTGCTTCTTTCTATTGTCTTATTTGGTGTGCAACAACAGGTGCGCGAAGCTGGAACTCTTTTGCGTGATGCCCAGTCTAAGATGCATTCTACATTGCTTCTAAATGAGGTGGAACTGCTCAGTATGCGCGTTGCTGGCAGTACTTTTGCTGCTAGTTTGATCGGCAGCGATGCAAAAAAGAAACAAGCTCTGGCTGCTTTGGCCAGCAGTGAAAAGTTCATCAATAGCAATCGAGTTGAGCTTGGCGGAATCAAGGGCGTAAGCGACCTGATTGATGAAGTCTTGCGTGTTAATGCGGCTCAAGCTCAGTTGATGACTGCATACAGTGGTGAAGACCTAATAGAATTTTTTGGCAGAGCTGAGCAGCTCAATGCCCAAGTTAAAAGTCTAGGTTCGAGCGTCCGTAGGGCTGTTGAGGATGAGCAGAAGCTTCTGGCTGCACAACTGAAGGCGCTTCACCAATTTAACGGCTCGTTTCGTACCCTCGGTATTTTGGCATTGCTTGATCTCCTTTTCCTCTTGCTCTTGGTTGTATCTTTCAGGCTTTATTTCTCAAAGCGTTACCGCGAGCTAGAGTCGAGGCTGACAGCTATTTCTGGGGCCTATGGTGTGGCTGCTGCTCGTCAGTCTCACGGTATTTTTAGCAATGACGAACTCTCGGTGCTTGAGCGCGCCGTAGATTTGGCTATGCAGCGAATTAGTGAAAACAGTGAATATCGACGAGCGTTTATTGGCGTGTTACGCAGTCAACTTGTGGCGCCAGTGGCTCAGGCCCGCCATTTTGTAGAGCAGACTTTGGATTCTCATACCATTTCTGACCTGACCCGCACTCGTCTTCTTCGTGCCCGGCAGAGCTTGCGTCTGGTGCTTCTTCTAATCGAAGATTTGGATTGTCTCGATTCAATGCAGAATCTTGAGCCGACAGCCTTGACCTTAGAGATGACGAATTTTAGCGCCTCAGGCTTGATAGATGAGGTCTGTGATGTTCTATCGGGAATGGCTGAAGGGCGCGGTGTAAGTTTGCTCTGTGACTATGGCGATGACAGTGTCAATGAAACAATTAGTGGTGATAGGAAAAAGCTTTTGCAGGCACTTATTAATCTTGTCGGTAATGCTATCAAGTTTTCTCCGTCTGCCTCGGCTGTGCGCATACGCGCAGCGGCACAGCACCATGGCGGTAGCGGTATGCTGGCCATCGCTGTAAAAGATCAGGGACCGGGCTTGGCGGGCTCCCAACTGGAGCGGCTTTTTGAACCTTTCTATCAAGGTGAAAGTGCCCAGAAAAGTAAGGGTTTCGGTCTGGGTTTAGCCAGCGCCCAATATGTTGTTGCGGCCCACGGCGGGGTGCTCTACGTAAGCTCAACTGGGCCCCAGGGCACAACATTTGCTATGCAATTGCCAATGTGATTGGCAAACAAATTCGACTTTATACCCTTACCTCTTTCTTACGTGGTCTGTTGCAAACTCTTTGCAACGAAGGGAACTGAACCACTACCCCACACGAAGTCGCGAGGAACATAGAATGCCAATCTTAGATAGCAATCACTCTGCTAACGATAAAGTAGTACCTCCTGCAGACAATGGCAGTTTGGCCGCAGAGGGCTGGAATTTTGTCAAAAACCATCCAGCTGAAACGGCAATAGGAACCGGACTGGCAGTGGGCGCGATTGTTGTTTCAAGAGGAAGAGCGATTGCAGCTGCAGAAAGAGACATTGCTCCCCTAGCTCGAGCCGCTAGTGAGAGAAGCACACTAAATCTCTCCAGCGGCGCCATCGAAACTATGCCAAATGCAGCTGAGTCACTTTCCGCTTCCACCCAACTTGGATACAGACATGTTCCATGGACCCCCATGGCTGCAAGTATTCGTGCACAAAAAGGTGCGGTAGTGGAAGTTGTTGATGGGCCTTCTCGTATTGTATTTGGAAAAGATAGTTCTGTTCAGCATATATTGGCAAATCGCGCTACCACTATTGACGAGCGAGTCAATCTGACTACGACCGCTGCCTACGCAGAATTGATTAAAAGCGATGTCTTGGCCGCTGAAGCAGCAAGTGCTATGCCCCAGCGCTCTCTAGCCGGTATTCTGCAATCCTTGGGCCGTAAGGCCACTCCTGAGCAGATGCAACAGAACGCAGTTGTCGGTGCAAAGGCCTATGTAGAAGGCAGTGCTACTGGTGCCAATCGGTTCACCAGTTACCTAACCGAACGTTATGGACCCGTCACTAGTGATTCGCTTGATTTGGGACGAAAATTGTCGAGCACTGCTCATCCTAGTGATTTGTTTGCTAATGGAATGATGACCCCGGCAACAAGAGTGCTTACTGAAAGTGGCATACCTATTACAGGGCTTAACAGAGCCTTGGCAGCTAATCTATCTGTTCTGCGCGCTGAGCCATGGATGCGACCATCTGCCATTGAGGGTGGTGCCGAATACATGCAAGCTATGGCGCAACGTTCATTGCCAGAGGGGGCAAATAGCCTTGTACGAGATGCCTGGTTCGGCAATCGAGCGCCGGCTGTACCCCAAGAAGTCGTCCATACTCTTGCAGCTCTAACTCAAGGGCTTGGGAAGGAAGCTTGTAGAGATGTAACTCGGGTTGATAACATAGCCCAAATGGTTGGTGCCAATGCTCATACAGCAGATTATCTAGGTGCCTACCACTCACTCGAGCAGGGCGAAGCTGTTATAAAGAATTTGCTGCTGGACGGTAAGGATTTTGCCAGCCCAAGCAGAGCTGCTGAGCTAGCACGTGTGGTTGGTAATCCAATTGGCTATTCTGGCCCGTTAGATTTCACTTCGCTTGGGCCACTCAGGCCAATCCTGCCATATCGGCCACAATAATTCTGTTCTTTATCTCCTTTTGAGGCTGGTGATGTTGTCACCGGCCTCTTGCTTTTTTTGCTTTGCTTTTATTTGCCTTATCTCCTTTGTCCTTACCTCTTTCTTACGTGGCCTGTAGCAAACTCTTTACAACAAAAGGCGCTGACCGGTGAATCTTCTGGAGGATATTTAGATATGGCAAGTGACATAAACGCTGAGGTTAAGCAAGCTGTGGTGGATGCTAGTGATGTATCCAAAGGCTCAAATAATGCCTATCAGGCATTAATGAAAGATATAAATGGCTCTGCTGCGCCGGTTGGTTCAGCCGACCATCAAAAGCTTGTGGCCGGTGTGGCCACCGAGCTGCAGGCCAAAGGAGTGATTCCGGCCTTGGCTCTCGACTGGGCGGCGGACCGCCTGTCCAAGGAAGGTATAACTAAGGACCAGCTGGCAATAGCAGAAAAGGCTGGACAGACCAATCCCGATCACGCCCTTGACTCAGCCTTTGCTGCGCCTATTCTCCAGCATTTCGACTTGCTCAAAGGGCAAAATATCGATAGAGATGCTGCTGGTAATGAGAGAGATGTGATTACT
>CALRJJ020000363.1:0-5835 GCA_943367505.1 Flavobacterium psychrophilum
CACAATTCGACTTAAGGCGCCGCCGATAGAACCAGCGCGTGATTTACCAGAATCGTTGAGCTCGCCATAGGCGCCCTGATCAAGCATATCTAGAAAAATTGTCATGCCGCTAAGGGGAGTTCTAATGTCGTGACTGACCATGTTAACGAAGTCACGCTTGGCATTTTCAACACGCCGCAATTCAGAGACATCGTGAGCTACACAGAACAGAAGCTCTTCATCGGCCGACCAAATGACGTTCCAACTAAAGGTTCTAACTTGGCCTGTTTTGCAAATAATAGGAATGTCTGCTGATTCAGATTGACTTGTGCCGCGAACATTCGAGAGAAAACTATGGGCATCGCCTTGAAATTCGGCTGGCACTAGTTGCATAAGACGCTTGTTTAGTAGTTCTTCGTTACTGTAGTTCCACTGGGTTTCTGCAGCTTTGTTGATAGAGCTAATCATCAATGATTTGTCTAGACATAAAATAACGTCGGCGGCGTTAGATACAAGAGCTCTTTCTCTTTTTGATGCTTCTTGAATATTTCTAGCCATATTGTGTAGCACTTGGTCGAGTCTAGCGATTTCGTCTTCTCCAGCCATGGCCGGCTTCATTTCTTGGCCGAGGCTAACTAACTCAGCATTCTTAGAAATGTGGTAGAGCCTGAAGACTATATCGCGCAGAAAGTAGGCGGCTGAAGCAATGGCCACAAGCGTACTGCAAACTAAGCCAATCATCAGTATTTGCAATATAACTTGTGTGCGCTCAGCATTGAGAGGGTTGGCAGCCAATCGGTGCTCTTCTAGTTCTCTCATGGCTGTTAACTCGGCATCACCAGCGCCGTTCTTTAGGGCGCTGTGGCGCATTTGTAAGCCCGCTAAAGTTAGAGCTGTTTGATCGTCTTCTTTGATGGCATTGGTGACCCCCTCTATGCCCTCTAAGAACTTGCTGAGCTTTTCTTTTAGTTTGTTGGCATGGATAGTTTGTTCACTGTCATGGCTAACCAGTTTAATTAGTTCGTTCTGTTGTTCTTTTAGCCTGTTTTCAGAGATATTGAGCAGTTTTATAATGCGAACGCTTTTCTCGACTGTGAGCCTAACAATATTGAGTGAGATGTCATAACAAGATGATTCGATTTTGCTTAGAACAAGCAGCACTTCTTTTGAGTGTCTTTCCTCTTGCTGTGCCCTTTCGGCACGACTTTCCATCACTGCTAAGCTGATGCCAAAGACAAGCTGGAACAGTGCAGGAATAGCAATAATCACCAAGCCTTTGGCCACAAGTTTGGGGATTTGCACTGTGTTCTTCCTCTACAGGCAGCTCTTTTGAGTAAATCAAGTCTGCATAGAAATTTTTAGCACAGATAACCAACAATGAAATCGCTTTAAGATTGTCAAGAAGTTGAAACATTTGCTCCATATGATGCTTAGCAAGGCAGCGATGGCGTTGCAGTTTAGGAGGAAGTGAAATGAGTGATTGTGGACCAAGAGGGTGTTCTGACCGGCAAGTTATTCCCCAAACACAGGTCTGGCAGCATGAAATTCCTATGGCTTCAAGTTGCTCTGGCAGAGGCTGCGCGCCTGCCATTGAGAGGATGCCAAATCGAACATTGTTCATGCCACCAGCCCCTTATGGTCGCACGTGCGATGGGGGAGTGTGTCAGCCAACTGAAGCAAGAGTCGCAGTCTTGCAGCCTTTCGATAAGGGTCAACACGAGAGCAATATAAGAAACAATTTTGATTTTACCGATAAAGATTACTCTAAAGCCCTAGCTAAGGCTGCTAGAGAAGGCAAACCCTTAGTAGTAGTTTTTGCTTCAGATCGCACTCCAGGGGCCATGAATGCTGGCGAAAGTGTCAAAACTGCTCAGAACAGCAGCGTAGGTAGAGAGGGCTGGCCGGTTAAGGGCAATGCGGTCTTTGTTTATGTTGATAGTGATCGAGCAGCTAATAATCCCGAATTGCGCGACCTCATGAATCAAAAAGGCATAAGTGGTGACAGAGCAAGAACTATTGTCTATAACGCAGAAATGGGCACTGATGGCAAAGTAAAGGCTGTCGCGACGGCTCTCAATAATGACCGTAGTGATTTTTCTGGCGCTCAGCTTGCCGCTGATATTCATAGTGCTAAGGCTTATAGCCGCCCTCTTAATGTACCGGAAGCTAGTGCAGAGAGAGCGGCTGCACCTAAAGAGAGAAATTTGACGCCGGAAGAGCGTTTAGACATGAAGCTCAAAGAACTGGAAAGAACGAAAAGGGATATTAAACAGCTAGAGGAAGAACTGGAGATCGTTCGCAGAAACCAAGAAAGACGCAATGCACAAAACCCTAGAGATGCTAAAAAACCGCAAGAAACATTGCCAATGCCAAGAGAAGTAGCGCCGAAGCCAGAGCCAAAAGATGGCAAGCCTCCAGCAGCGCCGAAGCCAGAGCCAAGAGATGGCAAGCCTCCAGCAACGCCGAAGCCAGAGCCAAGAGATGGCAAGCCTCCAGCAGCGCCTAATGGTCCTCAGGGTATTGATATATTGAAGCCAGACGCTAAACCCAAAGAAGAAGATCAGCTCAAGCAGATGCGGGCTGCTTTCAATAATTTTTCGGAGGTTGTAGATAGAAGATTGAACGGTGCTGTAGCGACGATGAAAGATGATCATCCAACCGCTACACCAGAAAAGGCAAAATGGCTGCGCCAGCAGGAAGATATGAATCTCTTAGCCGATGGTGATATTCGAGAAAAGCTAAATAATCTTGGTACTTACTGGACTGGAAGTGGTCGCCGGGCTGATGAAGATGCACTGGTTGAGAAACGTGCTAAGCAGTGGCAAGACTTGCGTTTCCAGGCCGCCAATCCTACTGATCCCAATCATAAGGCTAAGCAGTATTTGCTTTATGAGTTTATGACTGGTAAGCACATCGATGGTTTTAATTTTGGCACGGAGAATGAATATAGAGTTGGGCATGGTGGCAGTGCTCTTAAAACCGATCGCGAAGAGTGGCAGAAGCAAGCTGCTAAGGCTCTGGTTGACGTTATTAAGACACCAGGAGTGGAGCACGAGTTGGCTACCAGGCTGATTATAGATGGCTTGAATAATCCTAAGGTTCCAGTGTCTGCAAGAATAGAATTGTTGGCTGGTATAGAGCACATGGCTAAAGATACTCAGAACAAGTATCTAGATGGACATCCTCGTCCCACCGCTGTGGCCGTAGTGGTGAGATCTCTTCTCAAGAGCCACAATGAGAAAGAAGACAATGGTGACTTCCAGAGAGCGGCCATGGATAAGCTTGTACAAATGAATGCTGTGGAGGCTTATGATGTGCTTGGCTATATGGCTCGTGAGGGTGGCAGTGACAGAACCCGGCAACATGCTCGTGATCATATTGCCAAACTAACGCAAAAAACAGCTAAGTAGTTAGGTCAAAGACGTCCTAAGAATCCAGACGGCAAGATCTCGCTTTAAAATTGGCGAGATCTTGTCTGTTTCTAGAATCTCTTATTCCGCGTCGTCTAGCTTATAACCAAGGCCATAGATGCTTTGCAGCATCGACTTTTTGCCTTCTACGTCAATTTTTTTTCTGATTCGAGTGATGTAAGTTCTCACTGCACCTTCAGTAGCTTCTGTTTCTGAGTCCCAACAACTGCTCAATAGCTCCTCAGCGCTGAATACTCGACCCTTATGCCTGAGGAAAAATTCTAATAGCTGATACTCAGTTTGCAGCATTTTAACCAGGTTGTCGCCCACGCGTACTTCAGCTCGGGCTGTATCCATGGTTATTTCGCCACAGGTAAGAACATTACTAGTGCTGTTAGCCGCTCGTCGCAAAAGAGCCCTGACTCTGGCGCAGAGTTCGCGGATGTCATAAGGTTTGGTCATGTAGTCGTCGGCACCGGCATCGAGGCCAAGTTCTATCTCGGCCGCTTGATTTTTGCCAGTAAGAATTAGCACTGGCGAGGTTTGACCTTTGCTGCGGTAGCCCCTTAAGACCTCAATTCCGTCCAGGCCCGGCAAACCCAAGTCGAGAATCAAAAGCTCAAAGTGAAATGACAAAGCCAAATCAAGGGCGTCCTGGCCGTTGTGAGCTAGCTCCACCTTGTGCTGATCGAGCTTGAGGCGGTCACGTAGCAGTTCTGCCACGAGTCGATCATCTTCTACAACAAGGATTTTGGCCATTGGTTATCTGTATTGGGATTTCTGTACAGGAAGGATTGGTTTAGTGCCGGTGTTCAGTATGAGAGTTTACACTCCGGCCGGTCATTAATGCCACCTTCCCTCTGGTTTGCTTTCAACTTTTGCCGGGCATGATTGGTTGAATAGGTCGGTCTCTCGGTTCTTTAATTTTTCACCGCCAGATTTACCGGGGTCAGTTAATGTCTAGTTGCTTGCAGCTTGCTGTAATTTTACTCTTTGAGTTAACTGCTAGTTCATTGCTTCAGTGCGTCGCAGAAACGCCAGAGGAGAAGCGAGAGATAAGCGAAGCCAATGCGCTGCCAGATAGGCAAGCGACAATCAAGCATCTCGATAACTATTTATTGAGCCATCCCAATTCGGCTAGAATCGTGGGTTTTCGGGCCGAAGTCTATAACTGTCTTGGCCAAAGCAAAGAAACTATTCGAGATGCGACGCGCTATTTTGAATTAAATAGAGAACCAGCGCTGCCAGTAATATACAAAGTTCGTGCGCACTCTTATTATAAATTGGGTGAATACACGAAAGCTCTGCATGATCTTGAAGCCGCAAATAAATTAGATGCAAAAGATGGCGCCACAGTATTTCTGATTGCTCTTAACTTAGATCGATTGGGTCGTGCAAAAGAGGCTCTACTGCAGTATTCAAAAGCTATTGAACTGAAGTATAACGAGGCTTATTTTCACAAGGCTTGCCTTGAATACAAAATCAATGATAGAGCCGCTGCTACGTCTGATGCCGTTGCTTATATTCGTGCCAGCAAAGCCGCAGACGCTCAAGAACGTCTTGTTGGCGAAGTAAGCAAAAGAGGAAACAAGAATTTATTGGCTCTTTATGATGGTCTAATTGAGGCCAAATTAGCTAAGTCATTTGTTTATTTCAATCGAGTTGATACTCTCTATCTGCTAGGCAGATTTGAACAAGTTTTGCATGAGCTAGATTATTGTGAGGAAAAATTTGGCAAAAAGGTAGAATCTGGCACTACCAGGCGATTTGAAGAATTACGCTTCAATAGCTACGTTAAGTTGGGTCAGACCGATAAAGCAATGGTTTATGCAAATAAGCTAATTGCTTTATCACCAAATCAACTCGGTCTCTATCTGTTGCGAGCAGACGCTTATTTGAGTCAACAAAACTATGATTTAGCATTGGCTGATTTAGAGCGTGCTGATGTTCTTGTGGCCAAAGATAAAAATGCTCTGTTGAAGAAGGCAGAGTGCCACTTTCGCCTGGGTCAATATGAGAAAGCCGAAGTCGATTTAGCTAAGATAAATAGTGCAGATGCTTCTGTTAAATCTTTGACTTTTGCCGGACTGAATTTTAAAGCACTGAAGAAGTATCGTGAGGCAGAGCAGTGTTTTACCCGTGCTTTGAAGCTTGCACCGTTGTCGAATAATTTGTTTGCTTTTCGTGCCGATTGCTATTTTCGTATGAAAGACTATGTTCTTTGTGAGCATGATTTGAGTGATGCCATTACTCTAGATAGCAAAAACCCTTCCTTCTATCTGGCCCGGGGCTCCTGTCGCCTTGCCGCTGGCAATGCTGAGGGGGCTGTCAAAGATCTTACTGTTTGTCTTGCGGATCATAATTTGCATAGCGTTGCCTATGCTGCTCGGGCAAAGGCCTACACTAAACTTGGCAAACATGATTTGGCAGCTCAAGACTTGCGCGC
>CALRJJ020000364.1:0-5828 GCA_943367505.1 Flavobacterium psychrophilum
CACCGCCAGAAGTGGCAATCAGTGCCGCTACTTGCAGAGGTGGAAGATTGAGCACAACATAGTTGAAGCCATTGAATCCAAAACAATCAAGGGCTTTTTCCTGACCTGATTCCGGCTCTTCTTGACTCTGGTCTTGTTGTAGCGAGGAATCGCCAGGCTTCTCGCCCAGAATGCGATAACAGCTATCCGAATCAATCTCCAGTCTTGTCACCCTGTGCTGGGTAAGCACGGTGGCTGACTTAGCTAATTCACACGAGAGCGCTAAAGCAAAAGCATTCATCTTAGGTACGCCGACATAACGCTGTTTGCGGGGTGATGAAGGAGAAAGTGAGTAGTCCTCGCCCACCCGCTCCTGCTCGGCTATGGCAAAACGGCCATTCCAAGACAGAACCAAACTTTTTTCTAGCCAACTATCAACAACTTCCCTGAAGCGCAAGTCGGAAACAGTGAAATATTGGGCGCCATAATCAAAACTCGGTTCGCGCTCGCGACTGGCAAGCCGCCCTCCTGGTTGCCGCCCTTTATCGACGACCACCACATCAAAGCCTTTGTCAGCCAACGCTTGCGCGCACACCAGACCGCTCAGGCCAGCGCCGATGACTGCGACTTTGTTTGTTTTTTTCTTGTTGTCCATAGCTAGAGTTTAGCCGCATTAAGTGAATATCGTATAAACATTGTTTTCCGTACCAATCCTAAAAATCGCTGCCTATAATTTCAATTTGAGACTTCAGTGAGGAAAATTAAGTGGCTACATGTGTGATCTTGGGAGCTGGTAAAGGTATCGGCCAATCTGTAGCCAAAGAGTTTAAAAGTCGCGGCTACCATATCGCCCTGTGTGCTCGGAACAAGGACAAATTAGCTGAGTTAGCAGAGCAGCTAGGCGACGATACTTCAACCTGGGCTGTTGATGTGGCCGATTCAGAGAACCTCAAGCGATCATTGGCCGACATTGCCAGCAGCCATGGCGACATAGAAGTGCTTATTTACAACGCCTACAGCGCAGAGATGGGCAAAGGCTCGACGCTAGATGTCGATAAGTTCAACCAATCATTGCTGGTCAATGTCTCTGGCGCACTGGTGGCGGCTCAAGCGGTAGCCCCAGCCATGATGGCCAGAGAGAAAGGCACCATTCTTATTACTGGAGGTGGCTTTGCCTTGCAACCGTTCCACAATCAAACAGCCCTTTCTGTGGGCAAAGCAGGCTTGAGAGCACTGTCACAGTGCCTGCACCAGGAGCTTGGACGAAAAGGTGTTCACGCCGCCACCGTCACCGTATGCGGTATCGTCAAAGAAGGTACTGCATTTGCGCCCGATGCTATCGCCAAGAGCTTTATTGCCTTGCACGACCAGCCCAAAGGAGCATTCGAAGCCGAGATCACCTTCACTGGCAAATAGCGCTCCTAATATTTTACTGTTCTGATATTCCAGCACTAGCGGCGTTTCCTACTAATGGGCTCAAAGACGTCGAGAGGCACTTTGCCGGCACGGCTGTTAGTGATTTGGCAGTGCGGCATGAGCTTACGCAATTCAGCCAGTTGCTGTTCACTGACACTACTAAAGGCGAAACCAAAATGGGTAAGTTTAGGCAGTTTGCTCAATTGTCTGAAGCCGACCATGGTCACGGAGGTGTCGGTTAAATCAAGGTGGATGAGATTCTTGAACGAAAGCAGGGTAGGCAAGCACTTATCGGTAATGTTCTTATTTAGACCGATATCAACATGAGTTAGAAGCTCACAACCCTTCAAATGAACCAGTCCGGCATCGCCGATTTTGCAAGCTTGCAAACGCACAGCCATAAGATTCTTCAAGCCCTTTAGAGAGGCAAGAGAGGCATCATCAAGGTCGTTATGGTCGACCACTAAGCGCTTTAGAGTGGTGAGGTCTTTCAAACTAGCCAAAGCCGGCCCAGTTATAAGACAGCTGTTCATCACCAGCTCTACCAGGCTAGAACAGGTCTTTAAATGCTCAAAACCGCGATTACCAATATCAGTCGAACTCAGCTCCAGTACTTTCATCTTCTCTAGATGATTAATAGCAAGAAACTGCTCATCACTTATTTCAAAATTATTGCATTGCAAAACAACCAGGGCGCCGGGCGCAAGCTTGTTCAAGAAAGTTAGATCTTGGGCCCCGTCATAGTTAACGACCAATCCGCACTCGGCAGCCTGAGGAACGGCCACTCGACCGCAAGCATTAGCAATACGGGTGGCTCCGAAGTCAAAGCTGTCAGGGGAGAAAGTGTAGGCCTGTACAAAACCAACTGAGCGCTCGGGGAAATTGAGATATTTTACCGAGGGCTTGAGGACGGCCGCCCTAGCTTCCTTGCCCGCAGGTGCATCTGACAGCTTCTTTGCCAAAGCAGATGGAGTTGACAGCAGCAGTAGGAGGCTAAGGGCCAGACTGGCGCGTAGCAGAGTTTCTTGCTTAGAATGAATCGGCAATATTCACCGGCCATAAGCATTTGGGGAATTCAGTAGACTCCGAGCCTTCATTATAACCAGGAGAATCTGCGCTAAGATTCTCCCAGCAATTTCTTTTTTTTGACTGACCGCATTGAGATTCTCAGCAAGAAAATTGACAAGGGACAAAAGGCGAATGAGCTGACACTAAAAGAAGCAGACAAACTGCGCAGTGACATCACTAAAATCAATGAAAAAATCGAAAAAGCCAAATCAAAAATGCTGGCAAACTAAGCTACGAAGACGAATCTAAGATTGAGAAAGACCTCAACAAAGTGAGCGTAAAACTTACAGCTAAAGAACTAGACAAGCGCACAGTTAGCCCTAACTAAGATTGAAATAGCTCTCCGGCCAACAACCAATAGCGACCTTGCTATTTCGAGCTTCTCAAAAGAGTTAAAATTCAAGCAAATAAAATGCTCCTCTTCCCTAGGGTCGAGGAGCATTTTTTAGCACTCAATTTATGGCTTTAGTTCTTAATGCCGTTATGAAACCAACGACTTTACAGTAGCCACAATATGACTTGAAGTAATGCCAGCGGCATCCATCAACTCTTCAGGTGTACCGGAACCAGGCATGTCACGTACAGCAATCTTGACGATCTTAGGCAAGATGTCGAGACTAACTACTTTGCCACCACGGCTAACTGGACCTTTTGGTGTGAAGGCATCAAGTACAGCGTCACCCATACCACCTTCTGGCCAGTGGTCTTCTACCACAATCAAAGTGCCTGTTTCACGAGCAGCTGTGGTCAAGGTTTTAGCATCGATTGGTTTGATGGAATAGAGGTCAATCACGCGAACGTGAATGCCTTGTTCTTTGAGTTCATCATGAGCTTTCAAGCATTCATGCAGAGTGATACCGGCACCAACCAGAGTGAGCATGTCATCAACTGAGCTACGTAGCACTTTGCTGCCACCAATTTCGAAAGTATCTTCCTCTTTGTAGAGCACACGAGTCTTTTCGCGGGTTGTGCGCATATAAGAAACGCCTTCCACACCGTACATTTTTTCGACAAGTTTAGCGGTCGAAACAGGATCTGAAGGATAAAGCACAGTGCTGCCGTGAATAGCACGCATCATGGCTAAGTCTTCTAAGGCCATCTGAGAAGGGCCATCAGCGCCAATTGAACAACCAGCGTGGGAGCCACAAAGCTTGATGGTAGCTCTAGAGATAGCAGCCATGCGAATGAAGTCATAAGCGCGACACAAGAAAGCTGCAAAGGTTGAAGAAAATACTTTCTTGCCACGAGTAGACATGCCGATTGCCACACCAACCATCAGTTGCTCAGCAATATACATCTCGAAGAAACGATCAAGGTAAGCCTTGGCGAACTTATCAGAATAAGTAGAGTTACCAACTTCGGCATCTAAGACAACCACATCGCTGTGAGCACCACCAAGAGCCTTAAGAGCATCTCCATAGGCTTCTCTAGTGGCAGCAGGGCTTGTGTAGACAGGGGCAACAAATTTACCAGAGCAACTAATCTCAGCGGTCGGTGACTTCTTGGTGGGAAGATCGGCTGGTTTCTGCACTACCACTGAATGGTTAGTGACACCACCCAAGAGCTTGACAGCTTCTTCGGCTTGTTCTTTCGAAAGCGGCTTGCCATGCCAGTTATCTTGATTGGCAGTGAGAGGAATACCATGACCTTTTTCAGTCTTAGCAATAATCATTGTCGGTTTGCCAGTAACGCCAATGGCCTCTGTCAAAGCTTTATCAATCTGACCAAGGTCATGACCATTGATTTCAATGACGTGATAGCCAAATGCTTTTGCGCGCTCACTGTACAAAGCCGAGTTCCAGCCAAAGGCAGTTTCGCCTCGCTGGCCAAGACGATTCATGTCAAGGATAGCAACCATGTTGTCGAGCTTATAGTGAGATGCACATGACATGGCTTCCCAAACCGAGCCTTCGGCCATTTCACTGTCGCCCAGCAAAACCCAGACCTTATAAGGCAGTTTGTCGAGGTACTTTCCTGTCAGGGCCATACCGACGCCCATGGCAAGACCTTGACCGAGGGAGCCAGTGGCAACATCAACCCAGGGCAAAAGCTTGGGAATAGGGTGGCCTTCAAGTCTTGAGCCAAATTTGCGCAAAGTCATCAGCTCGTTGTCAGTGATGGCGCCAGCAGCCTTATACATCGAATAAAGCAGTGGGCAAGCATGACCCTTGGAGAAGATTAAACGGTCGTTGTTTGGGTGCTCTGGCTTGCTGAAGTCATACTTCAAAAATTTGGTCATAAGCACAGCCATGATATCGGCTGCCGACATTGACGATGTGGGGTGACCGGAACCCGCTTCGGTAGTAGACCGAATGCTGTCAGCCCTAAGCTGGCTGGCCAATTCCTTAATAGTTGCAACGGCGTTAGCCTGCACTTCTACCATAGCTTTTCCTTTCCTCACTTATAAAACCAAGATTAAATCAGCATACGCGGTCTATATGCTAACGCTTCGACGTCTTTCTTGCTTTAAGCAATCTATAGATATGGGGGACGAATTTAGAAGTTTGATGCTGACAACTATTTATTTGGAACCATCGCCCATGTCGGTCGTCAAGCAAAACACTAAGCACGAAAAACCCGAGCAAGAAAACCATATTTCAAAAAGCCATTGGGCTTCTGAATCAATTGGCTTCAATGCTTCCAACAATTGTCCTTGGAGGACTAATGGCTAATTTATCAATGCTAAAAATGATCGCTAGCGTAATCGTGCTCAGCACGACTATAGCTCCAGCTTTCGCCGATCGCGATGACGACCGAAACCACAACAACGGCAACAACAACCGCCATGGTTGGGGCTGGGGCTGGGGCCGTCATAAAAACGATCGCAATAACAACGGTGTCAGCGACAGAGTCGAACAGCAATGGGCTAGGCAAGACTTGCGCCGCGCCCAGAAGTTCCGCACATATCCTACTGACTGGACCGATCAACGCGTTTATGTCGCCAATAACTGGAATCGCCGCAACAATAGCTACGAGCAGGCCCAGCGCGAAGCTCTTGAATTGCAAATGAAAACTCAATGGCAATCGTACAATCCGAACTACAACGGTCAATATAACTGGAATACCTATAACAACCCAGGCTTTATTGACTACGTGCACAACGGCAACCCAGGCCTGTTCACCGAAATTCGCAACTACATCGGAATATAAGCAGCCTAGACCTAATCTAGCCAGCCTAAAGCCCTCCCCTCTTTTGCCGTACGTGCGTGATATCATGCCTTGCGCAATTGAGGGAGATGCTTTAAATGTCGGATCAAAAACCTAGCCAGGCCACACTAGCAAAAGAAAATGCTTATCGCCTACCAGAAACAGTTTCGCCAATCAGTTATGAAATTAAACTGGTTCCCGATCTGGCCACCTTCAAA
>CALRJJ020000365.1:0-5828 GCA_943367505.1 Flavobacterium psychrophilum
CGTGTTCCGTACCCGAGCTCACTTTGACCTTCACATCCCAGGAAAATGCGACGACGTTGGACCCTTGGTGCTCGAGTAGGTGGGCTCATCCTAGTGTCGGTACTGCTCCGTAAATACCGCTCAGATACTTGCGGTAAAAATTGTCATTCCTTCTCACTGCCTGTATATCCTTTAGTCCATAAATCTCTGTTCGGCCTTTTGAGTCTTTTTCGCAAAAGTAAATTTCTTCCTTGATTAGATCTTCTAGCAGTGATGGATTCTGCGCGGTAATCCAGAGTTGTGCAGTAAGTGAATTGAGTTTTGGGTCATGAAACCAGCGCAGAATTTCTGGCAAAATGTGTGGATGAATGGCGAGATCAAGTTCATCGATAACTGCGATACCGCCGTGTGCTAGTGCATCAAAAATCAAAGGGAAAATTTTGATAAACTGCCTAGTGCCGTGACTTTCCAGCATCATAGGAAGTGGAAGGGCTAGCCCGTCATGGTGTATCCAGGCGGCTGGACCTTGAGGGCCTATTTTCAGTTCGACCTTATTTATTCCGAAGTCGATGCGTTCAATTTGCTGGTTTAACGCCTTTAGGATGTCAGGATCGCTATGGTAGATGTTTGCGATGCTCTCGTCCGTAGCCTCCGCTCTCATTATAAAAATGTTTGAGTATATTCCGCTGGCCGTGCGCCAGAGCGTTGTTGCTATTGGGTGATTCAGCTGTGTTAACGTCGAGATTACGCTTGCATTTTTACGCAATACTTTTTCTAAGGCTGTGGTAAAGCCGGCTAGGCCAAAGCTCTTGTTTGCTTTGACTTCGCCAGCTTCGTTTCTTGCAAAGAGATTTACTGGTCGATTGGTTTTGAGTGGCCAGTACTTTAAAACCTCAGAAAGCACTATCGGTGGTGTGTTCTTGGGTCCGCCAAAGATCACTTCGTATTCGTATCTGCATGACTGAGCATCAGGGGAACCTATCTGAGTTGGGTCGGTCGGACCAGTGAACCATGCGGCAAGTCGTGTTGGGGCCTCCATTTTCTCGTTCTCCGCAAATCGGTTGAACGGTAAGAATTTATCCGGTGAATAGCTGAAGCTGTCCCTGACGAACCATGCGAGGAAGGCTATGGCCTTTAAGATAGTCGACTTGCCTGATGCGTTTGGGCCAAAAAAAGCAACTATTGCTGGTGCGCGTTCCTTCGACCCTGGACCAATCAGTGGTAGTCGATTTTGATCATCCACGGACGCTTTAGTAGCGATCAGATCAATCGTTTGTAATTCACAGATTGAGTAAAAGTTTTCAATCTCCAAACGATGTAGCAATTTATTTTATTCCTCAAGGCTGTAATTATTTTAGGGCTTCACGGCGAATTTGTCAAAAAAATGTCAAAAAGTGCATTTGATTGAAGATTTTCTGTTGGTAGGCTGGTCCTGCTTAGTCTGATTCGGCAACTCTGAGGCTGAAGCCTGTTCAGTGGATGCGGGATTCTCAATTATCTTATCGCCGCCTGGGCTGAGTTGCTGCGCAGAGACTGGCACAGAGCAGGCTAACAATATTAACCTAGCAAACAGGCGATAAGGATGGCTCACCGAGAAACTTCCCGAGTGTGTCTAGGGGTGGGCAGTATACTAGATTCTAGAGCTTGTGTTCTCGTGCCTCAAATAGCTGCGATTACTCATTCAAATTGGTTTAACTTCGATTACTGCTTAGCAATATTTCAGCCCCCCAGCTCTCGAAGCAGTGTGTCGAAAGCAACAGGTTTGGTGACGGTGGTCGAAAGTGTTCTTGTCTTTCCTGCTTTCTTCAGGCCGTCGCCGCCCCAGTCGAATGTATAGCCGCCATAGTCTTCAGAGTAGGCTATTTCAAAGGGATAGGCTCGTCTCAGGTCAATGACAAAGCTGACTTTGTCGCTGAATTTTTGCCAGCTCCGTTTGACCTTGCGTGTGCAGGTTGTGCACAGGCCCCGGCACCAATTGTCGCCTGAGAGTGGTGAGCCACCAAATGAGGTGACGAGTACACTACCGCTGGTGTGATAGACATTGCATCTCATTGCAAACAAAGGGTTCTTCCAGAGTTTCAACAGATAGCCCAGAGGCAGCATTCCGCCACCTGGTACATAGGGCCAGACACAGTAACTAAATGCAGGCTGGCAGAAAAAGTATTCTGGCTTTTGTAAGATTGCAGCTTCGTTGTCTAGAATTAGTTGAAAGAATGTCTGAAACTCTGCGAAGTCACGAGCAGAAGCTTCATCGTTAATGGTCGGCCGAGTGCCGGTCGAAATTATAGTCATGATTATTCCTTTGCTTTAGCATCATTTGTGTAAGCGCCAGCAAGCTATTGTTCAAATCGGCGCTATTTTCAGACTAGCACGTTGGGGTCAAGGAAGATTTCAACTGTTGCTGCGTGTCGCAGCCCTGGTTTAGGTTTCGAGCGGTCAGAAGCCTGCTTTTGCGGAGAATAGGAGGCTCTTCTCCGCAACTAGTGCGGAGAATGCATTGCTTTTCTCGCCTGTTTTGGTCTATAATCTCCGCATATTGTGCGGAGAATGTCTGTGCATATTCACCAATTACCTGATTGGCCAGTGTTTAAATGGAATGCCGAGTCTCTAACGGAGCCCTTAGCGGCTGTTCGTCATGAGCAAGGGCGTCTGGTTGGCCGCATGGAATCACTTGGTTTTAACTTGCGCCAAGAAGCTAATCTTCAGACATTGACTCAGGACGTACTAACAACTAGCGCAATCGAAGGCCAAGTCTTAGACCAAGATGCTGTGCGCTCGTCTCTTGCCCAGCGATTGGGAATTGACATTGCTGCGTTGAAGCCGTCAGATAGGGAAGTCGATGGTGTTGTTGAAATGCTTCTCGATGCTACGCAAAATTTCAATGAGCCGCTAACTCAGGAGCGGCTGTTTGGCTGGCACGCAGGACTTTTCCCCACTGGCATGAGTGGCTTGTTTCCAGTACGACTGGGAGCTTGGCGTGATGATAGCTCCGGCCCAATGCAAGTAGTATCAGGTGTAGTTGGCCGAGAGAAGATCCATTTTGAGGCACCGCCAGCAGTATTATTGGACAACGAACTGAATGTGTTTATTGATTGGTTTGAAGGCAAGTCAGCAATAGATCCCGTGTTGAAATCTGGCTTGGCACACCTTTGGTTTGTCACTGTCCATCCGTTCGACGACGGCAATGGCAGAATTGCCCGGGCAATCGCCGATCTCTCCCTGGCGCGTTCTGACCGCATGGCTGAGCGCTTTTACAGTATGTCGGCGCAGATACGAGTCGAGCGAAAGGCCTACTATGATATTCTCGAGCGAACACAAAAGGGGGCGATGGACGTAACTCCATGGCTTCAGTGGTACATCGCCTGTCTAGGTCGCGCCATAGGCAGTGCGAAGCGGGTACATCAGTCGATACTTCGCAAGGCTCGCTTTTGGGACTCTGTATTAGTGAGTTCTACAAAGTCAGCTAATTCAGCAGGATCGCCCGATCTAAATGAGATTGGCAATTCAACACGGTCGAGAGAACCATTAAATCAGCGTCAGTCCAGTGTGCTCGACAAATTGCTTGATGGATTTGAGGGTAAGTTCACTTCATCAAAATGGGCGAAGCTGACTAAGTGTTCACAAGATACTGCTCACCGAGACATAATCGACTTAGTTGATCGTGGCATATTAAAGCAAGACGCCGCAGGTGGCCGCAGCACTAGTTACTCATTGGTCGCGGATTAAACCTGGCGAATAGTCAAGGCTCTGCATTTCAGTTCTAGCGGAGTCTAGTCATTGGCTAAATCTCTGACCACTTTCTTCAAGCCATCAGTTACCCTTGCCAGGCAATCGTAGTTGATTTTGTCGGCGGTATCTTCAGCGGTGTGATAATGCGGATAGCGATAAGGAGCCGTGTCGGTCACCATGATGCCCGGATATCCCAGTCGCCAAAAACTCAGTTGATCAGAAAAATCGACGCCAGACAAGTCGGCTGGTGCTGCCAGGGTTTGCGTGGGAAACTTCGCCGCCGCAATGAAGGAAGCGGCGCATTTTGTCAGTAAAGTTCGTGAGTCTAGCTTACCGATGAACGTGAGAAAGTTTCCAGTCTTCGGGTAAAGCATTGCTAATGCTTCCACTGGGAAGCGCTGAGAATCTGGCTTTTCGCTGTAGTAGCCAATTGTCTCTAACGAGAGCATTGCTACGATATTGTCTGCGCGTTCTTTGCAGGCCTGGGCATAGCGATAGCTGCCCATGTCGTCACTGCGAAAGAACGGCGGTTCTTCATTGGTGAAAGCGACAAAGCGAATGGTGCGTGGAAACTTCTCTTTAGCCAGTGTCTTTGCAATTTCTAGCATGGCGGCAACACCGCTGCCGTTGTCGTTGGCGCCAGGGCAATCTTGCACTGCATCATAGTGAGCGCCGATGATGATGATCTCTGAAGCTTTGCTCGTTCCCGCAATCTCCGCGATGATATTGGCGGTGCTTTGAGTGGCATGGGTGGCTCCCCAGAGCCCGTCGTTGAAGTATCCACTGACCGAGAATGTTTGCCGCGCAGGCTTGAAACCAGCGGCGCTGAAACTCTCTTCAATGTAGGTTGCTGCTCTCTCTAAACCCCCGGGGTTTTTAGTGAGACTGCGCGCTCCAATGTCGCTAGAAAGGGTTTTTATATGGCCGCGCAAATTGTTTGCTAGTTGCTTCTGGTCTGCCGTTAAAGGCTCGATTGTTCCGCCGTACGATGGCAAGGTCCAATACGCGATCAAGCCGCCCGCTAAGGCTGCGAGCCCGGCAAGTGTGACTGTAAGCTTTTTTCTGGTGAGGATATTCTTCATGGCCACGGCCGATTGTAGCACGGGCTAATTTGCTGCCTCTATCGTCAATTTACTTTGTCCTAACTGCAGCTTACGAAGATAGTTACTTAGAATTAGTAATTGAATGGAGCTAAATTCATTCCCAAGAACGATGCAAGTTTTGCTCATTCTGTGAGAACTTTGAGATTGATTCTGGTCAATTGAACTTGCGGTGAAAAAGACTAGTCAAGAAACACAAGAAATCTTTGAGGCCGTGAGTGTTGCGGGGGCATAAAATTGAGACTATTCAGCGCAAGTTCTACGCGCATCGGTATCGCCTCCAAGTTCTCAATAATTCCATTCTTTTCCATATTGCTCGCCTTCAGCATTGGCCAAGCTCAATATGTTAGCGCTGCTAATTCAGCTAGCGGTAAAACACTTGGAGCAGCATCGGGGCATGCCCGGCCAGCTGAAGAAAAGCTAGATCTTCGACCAATTATGGACAAGTGGGCCGTGGTAATTGGCATAGATAAGTTTCAAAACAACAGCATCCCGAGGCTGCAGTATCCAAGTAAGGATGCCTGTGACTTTGCCAAGTTTTTAGTGGAGAAGGGAAACTTCGCTGCTGATCATGTTTTGTTGCTTACAAATGAACAAGCAACCCTGGGCAAGATAAAAGAAGTGATTGGTGATAGCTGGCTGCCCCAACGTGCTCGCAAAGATGATTTAGTACTTGTCTTTGCTTCGACTCATGGTAGCCCAAAAGAAATTGATGTGGCTGGGGACAATTTTCTGGTTGTATATGATACTGATCCGATGAAGCTATTCTCTACCGGAATCAGGTTCGCTGACCTGGCTCCGACTATAAAAGATCGAACAGGTTGTGACCGTGTTGTGCTTCTGCTTGATGCCTGCAGCAGTGGTGCGGCCAATGTTGGTGGCAAGGGCATGGTAAGAACTGGCAATTTCGACGTGGCGGCGCTGGCTGGCGAGGGTCAAATTGTAATTAGCTCAAGCGCTGCCGATCAACGGTCGTTTGAATCGAAACGCTATGAAAATGGTGTGTTCACCAAGCAATTA
>CALRJJ020000366.1:0-5819 GCA_943367505.1 Flavobacterium psychrophilum
CTAAGCCATTAGCCATACAAGCAAGACCGACAATAATAGCAATCCAAAACAACCAACCAGTTAAGAAACCAAGCATCTCGCCACTGCCCGGGATGAGGCGCTTGAGCGCATAAAATTTATAGACATAGGGGCCACCAGCCTGGGGAAACATTGAAGACAATTCCATCAAAATTAGAGCCAATGGCAGTGACATTATTCCAGCTATAAGCCAAGCGACAATCGCCGCCAATGCACCAGCACGAGCCAACATCGGCCCATGAATGAGCCAGGCCATAGAACCGATTATCGAACCCACTCCAAGCATCCAGGCAGCAAATGAAGTAATACCGACTCTCAGGCCTTCATCAGAGTTTGCAGTGTTGACATCCATCTTTATCTCGCCAGTAAACCCTACACTATCTAATACCCGCTCAAGGGCAACGCTGCTAACATAATCACCATGACTGAGAATTTAGCGGCACTTGAGCCCTTACCGGCGACAGACAAGAACACTGGCCTATCGCAAGAGCAAGCTGAAGAGAGACTCCGGGCCGATGGCCCTAACGAGCTGCGCAAAGGGGCTGAGATAAATCCCTGGAGCCTTCTTTTTGACCAGTTTAAGTCGAGCGTGGTCATTCTTCTCTTAGTGGCAACCATAATCTCTTTAGCGATGAAAGAATATTTGCAGATGGCAGGTATTCTTGTCGCCCTGGTAATTAATGCCGTGATTGGCTTTTTGACAGAATATCGGGCCAAAGTCTCGCTCAATAGCCTGGCTAAATTAGCCGGTGCAACGGCCAGAGTCAGACGTGGCGGCGGCGAAAAAGAACTGCCTGTGACTGAGCTGGTTTACGGCGATATTGTGCTTCTAGAGGCCGGTAACCGCGCCCCCGCTGATTTAAGCATTTTAGAAAGTGCTGCTTTTTCTCTTGACCAATCACCTCTAACTGGCGAAAGCGTGCCTGTATGGAAGTCAGCTGAAGCCGAAGAACTTGATGCCCGCCTGGTCTATCAAGGCACTAGTGTATTGAGTGGAAGAGCCATCTGCGTGGTTGTTGCCACCGGCGTCAAGACAAAAATGGGTAAGCTCGGTCTGATTTTACAAGAAGTGATTTCAGGCGATACTCCCCTGACAAAGTCGCTGGATATCCTCGGCCATCAATTAAGCATGCTCGTAATTGTGCTCTGTGTTGTTTTTGCTCTCATTGGTATTTTGAAAAATACCAGCCTAGAGCGCATGCTAGAAACCAGTATCGCCCTTGCTGTTGCTGCTATACCCGAAGGCCTGCCGGTGATTGCCACTCTGGCTCTGGCAGCTGGTATCAGACGAATGGTGCGGGCAAAGGCGCTAGTGCGACGCTTAGCGGCAGTTGAAACCCTGGGTTGCACCACCGTAATTTGCACAGACAAGACCGGCACCCTGACCGAAAACAAAATGATGGTGACCGACATTGTCTTAGACGGCCTAGAGCTTAAATTATCAGGCCACGGCTATGAGCCAGTAGGAGAGCTTACCAGCAACGGCCAGGTCTGCAAAATTGACGACCTCACCAACCGAGTCAATGAGTTTTTGATTGCCATAGCCGCCTGCAATGATGCCAAACTTGAGCATCAAACTATTGCTGACGCAGAAGATAACTGGCTTATCCATGGCGACCCCACCGAAGGCGCCCTAATCACCGCAGCAGAGAAACTTGGTCTCAATCACGAGCAAATATTAGGGCAGTTTCCCCGGGTAGCAGAAATTCCCTTTGACCTCGAGCGCAAGCGCATGTCGACGGTTCACGAGCACCCCGAGCGCGACGACCATGTTTTATTCTTGAAGGGCTCCCCAGGTGTAGTACTGGAGCTATGCACTATTTTTCGCACCGCCAACGGTGACATTCCCCTCACCGATGAAATGCGCACTTGGTTTAGAAGCAAAAATCAAGATTTAGCAAAACGTGGGCTGCGAGTGCTGGCCGTAGCTAGCCGCTATGTCGAGAACCTTCCACAGAAAGATCAGCTTGAGACGTTAGAAGAAAAACTGGTTTTGCTCGGCTTAGTGGCCATGTCTGACCGACCGAAAGAAAACGTGCAAGAAGCCATCGCCACCTGCCAAAGCGCAGGTATACGCTTAGTTATGCTCACTGGCGATCAACTTGAAACAGCTAAATCAATAGCTAAAGAGCTTGGCATTTTCTCACCAGAAAACTCAAACCAGCAAATTTTAATCGGCAGTGATCTACAGAAGTTGTCGCTGGAACAGTTTAAAGAGACCCTCAACCATGTCTCGGTGCTAGCTCGAGTTACCCCTGAAATGAAACTCGACATCGTCAAGCGCCTGCAAGGGGCAGGACACATTGTCGCTATGACTGGAGATGGGGTAAATGATGCACCGGCACTGCGCCAATCAAATATTGGCATTGCCATGGGCGAAACCGGCACTGACTTAGCCCGCGAAGCATCTGACCTGGTTATAACTGATGACAATTTCGCCACCATTGTCAAAGCCGTACAACAAGGCCGCATTACTTACGCCAATATCAGTCGCGCCGTGGGCTATCTACTGACGGCTAGCCTGACCTCGGTGGTCGCAATTATGCTGGGCCTGCTGGCCAATACAGGCCTCTTCCTTGAGCCGCTGCAACTGCTTTACCTCAACTTGATTATGCATGTCTTTCCCGGGCTAGGTATTGTCCTGCAAAAAGGCTCTAGCGAAGTAATGAAGCAAAAGCCGCGCAATCAAACAGAACAGCTCATGGATCGCTACGAACAAATTCAAATTGTCACTCGTAGTGCTTTACTGGGCGGCATGATTTTAGCAGCGGTGCTGATCAACCAGAAATATCTAGATCAATCGAACGCTGCCACTGTGGCTCTGGCAGCCCTATCATTGGCACTGATAATGCAATCCTGGTCATGGCTCTCAGTGCGAGGCTACGCCACCGATGTCGCCTGGTACAAAAACGGGCCGATGTTAGTTAGCACCGCCATCAACCTCGCTCTGCTCGCTGCAGCCTTATATTTGCCGCCACTGCAGAGCGTACTGAACACTGCTTCGTTAAGCAGCGCCCAGCTCTTGCTAGTGACCGCCGCGGCCCTAGCGACGCAAGTACTCTCTATACCAATTAAGGCCCTAGGTGCGAAGAGGGTATCTACTTAATAAGAAGCTCTAAGCCGGCTCACCGGGAGCTTTCTTTAGGGTCTTGCAGTACTTATACAAGGCCTCAAGAGTAGCTTTGTCTTTGACAAGACTCTCGTAGTAAGGCATGTGACCAGGTGGGGAGCTGAGATAGTCTTTGAACCTGACTATGCTATCAAGCTGACTAGAACCGGCCAGAGGATGATTAGGAGCGACTTTGTTTCCACCGCCAGCATGGCAGCTAGCACAATACATTTTAAAAGCTTCAGCCCCTGTAGCCTTTTTCGCTGCTCCCTTTGCCGTACAAGGAAGAAAAGCAACGAGAAATAGAGCCGCAGCAGCTAAGGGCAATCCAAACTTGACATTCATAACAAAAACTCCGAAACCTAATGGGTTTATACCCGGCAGCAAATGAAATTCTAAACCTCTTTAGCGGTGGCGTTTAGAAAATAGATTGGCTTGGAAAATTTATTCAAGCATTACCTCAAGGAAAGTTATGGTGTTAGCAGCAACAATATTGGTGTCCTTAATACTGAGCAGTTGCCTCGGCTTCATAAGCACTTCGGCTCTGGCAGCAGAAAACAACGAAGCAGCCAGCTTAGCCATACTTTTCAGACAATCGTTTGGCAATTGGGACGCAAACCAAGACGGTATTTTAAGCAAAGACGAACTAGACCAAGCTATTCAAAACCCCGCCATAAAGGGCAACCAGGCAGCGGCTCTGGCGGCGGTGAAGATCTACTCACGCTCAGCCTGGAAAGAGGAAAATAGTACACAGACATTCACTTTGGCAGACCTTTGCCCAGCCAACAACACTACAGGCAGTGGCACGGCCCTGCCTAAACTCGTTAGTCTTTTCAACACCTATCAAAAGAAAATTGCCAATGAATCACCCCTGCTCTTCTCGGATGGCCGCCCCCACATAGAAGAAATCAAACAGGGCAAGACAGGTGACTGCTATTTTCTCTCGACCATTGGCGGTTTGGCTTACCATACACCCCAGCGAGTGATAGACATGATCACTCAAAATAATGACGGTAGTTATACCGTGACCTTCCCCAGGCATGAGCCGATTGCTGTACCAGCGCCAACAGACGCCGAAATCGCTTGCTACAGCGACGCCGGCGAAGATGGCGTCTGGCTGCATGTTTGCGAAAAAGCCTATGCCATTTACAAGAACAGAAAAACCAGAAAAGACGACACTGAAGCTTTAGAAGTAGTAATTCATGGTGGCTCTGGTGCCCGCATGCTGATGTTTATGACTGGCAATTCCTGCACCCGCTATCCCACCAAAACAACTAGCATTGAGCAACTGCGCCAGGAGCTCATGGAGGCCCTGAGCAATCATCGCATTGTTAATACAGGCACCTCGGGCCACTGCCTTACTATCCTGCAGTACAATCCCAGCACTGATATTGTCACAGTCTGGAACCCCTGGGGCACCAGCGGTAACTATTCAACCGTACATCAGCAAATGAATCATGGCGTCTTCACTATGCCACTGACTGACCTGCAAAACTATTTCGTCTCGATTCTGCCAGAGAAGGCAAGACCGTGGACCGTCGCAGATTTTAAGCGATTTAGATAACCTACGATTCTAAAGCTTGATGAAGCGTCCAGAAGTCCAGAGGCTTCCGCCAGCACCAACAGCCACGCCCAGGGCGCACATCAATCCCGCAGTCTGCAGCAAACTAAACTCTAGATTCTGAGGCATGAAGGGCACTAAACTCAAAATCTGGTCTTTGACGTAAGGGTCAACATAAAGGTGAATCCCCAGCAAGACCAAGGTGGCGAGCAGTGCAGCAATAGCACCGTAAGCAGCCCCCTGAAAGACGAAGGGGCACTTGATGTAGAAGTGACCAACACCCATCAAACTTAGAATCTCAATTTCTCTATGGCGAGCTTTGATTACCAAGTTGATAGTATTGCCTATAACAGTGAGAGTAGCGGTGGTCAGAACCGCTGTGATAAAGAAGCCAGCAATTTCTAAGAAGTGACGCACCTCGGTAATTTTCTTAGCAATCTTCAAAGGCGAACGGACAGTTTCAACTGAAGGCAACAACTTAAGCTTAGTGGCCAACAATTCAACTTGTTCTGGGTCGGCCAGCTTGACGTGCAAAGTATTGGGCAGTGGGTTGTTAATCACAGCAATCTTGAAGGTATGCTGCATATCGCGCCAAGCAACATCTTTGGGCACGATTTCAACTTGTCTTACTTCAGGCAATTGACTAATTTCGTTAGCGACCTTTTTAGGATCGTAGCTGTCTTTGAGATAAGCCGACATCTCAATTTGACTGCCCCAGGCATTGACGAGATTCTTCAAACTCATGGTCATCTGCAGCACGCCACCAAATATGGTGAGGGCCACAGCCAAAATACTGACTACCAACCAGTTAGACCAGCCACTAGCCTTAAGCCCTAAGAAGGTCTCAATGAAAACTCGACGAATAATTCTCAGAGTGCGCATCATAATTGCTAACTCATCTCCAATTCGTAAATGCCATTGTCTACATCGGCCACCAATTCACCATTCTTCAAGGCAATAACTCGCCGTCTCATGGCATTAACGATTGGCTGGTCGTGGGTTGAAATCAAAACTGTTGTACCGCGCTGACTAATACGCTCAAGTAGTTGCACAATTTCGAGCGAAGTTGCCGGGTCAAGGTTACCGGTTGGTTCATCAGCCAGCAATACGGGTGGGCCATTAACTATGGCT
>CALRJJ020000367.1:0-5815 GCA_943367505.1 Flavobacterium psychrophilum
TAGGTTTATCTTCCACGAGAACAATGCGGGCTGAAAGATTGCCTGATCTGCTCAATAACTTGAGTGGCAAAACCGAAGCCAAAGTGCGTGTACGCTTCTGTCACGACGACGGCGCCGAGCTTGAAGTCACCCGCAGAATCCGCGTCAAAGATACCGGCTATACATCTACTTATATACTTAACGGCCGCGTTGCCACTCTTACTGAAGTGCACGAAGAGCTGACTAAGTACAACGTTAGCCCCACTGGCTACAACGTCATCATGCAGGGCGACGTCACCGGCATCGTCACCATGAGCTCCACCGAACGCCGCAAAATCATCGACGAATTGGCGGGTGTGGCTGAATTCGACCGCCGTATTGATCAAGCCCAAAACGAGCTTGAGTCGGTTGGCGAGAAAATCGAACAACAAAAAATCATTCTTACCGAGATTCTCTCTCGTCTAGAAACCCTGAAAACAGACCGAGATCAGGCTCTTAAGTATCTTGAGCTGAAGAATCAAAAAGAAGTAGTCGAGCGCGATCTCGTCTTTGTCCGTTCAGCTGATTTAGAAAACCGCTGCGCCATTGAGCTTAGAGAAATTGAAAAGCTCAATAAAAAAGAAGAAGAACTGATCGAGCGGCTGCACCAAACTGAAGTCAATTTGCTCGGCCTGCGTACCGAAATGGGTCGCATCGATCAAGAAATTCGCGAGAAGGGCGGCAACGAGCAGCTCTTGCTGCGTCAAGAGCTGGAGACTAAACGAGGCGAACTAACTCGTGAAGAGAACAAGCTCTCCAATTTAAATGGCGTTATTGGTGAAAAATCCAAACAGTCCAAACAGATTGGCGGCCAAATCAAAGCCATCGATAAACACCTTTCTGATATTTCCAAACAAAAGAAACAGCACCAGGCCGACCAGCAAGCTGTACGCATTGGCTTAATGGAGCGCCAGGGCGCTTTTAGCGCTGTCATGGCCGAAATTGAAGTTCTCCGACAAGAGAAAGATAAGTCGTCAGACAAAATCTCTAACTTGCATGGTGATTTGCAGAAGCTCCGCGACGATCGTCACAGTCTTGAAGTTAAGAAAACCGAACTGCGCACCCGCCGTGAGTCGCTCGAGCGCGAGCTTGATGCCATGCGGACCAAAGCCACTGAGCAAATTACAAAGTCTGCTCAAACCAAAGGTCTGCTCGTCAAACAAGAGAAAGATTTTGTCGATCACCAGGCTTTAGTAGCCGGTATCGAGCGCTCTTTGCAACAGTACGAAGGCGAACTGGCTGGCACAAGAGAAGAAATTGAATCGAAGCGTCATGCCCAAGATACGGTTAATCGCCGCTTAATTGAGCTTGAAACCACCCGTGAAGTAGCTGGCGAATCTGGCTATGGTCGTGCGGTAGAAGCCATTTTGTCTGCCAATATTCCCGGAGTACACGGCACCATTGGCCAGCTCGGCTCAGTGGATGATCAATACACCACTGCCCTTGAAACCGCCATTGGTCCCCGTTTAGGACATATCGTTGTTGACGACGACCAGGTTGCTCAAGATTGCATTCAATATCTAAAAGCCAATCAGGCTGGTCGCGCTACTTTTGTACCTCTAAACAAAATTCAGACCCAGCCTCCAGGCTTGCTCCCCAATCGCCCTGGCATCATTGATTTTGCCTACAACCTCATTGATTTCAATCCTAAGTTTGTCAAAGCATTCCAATATGCTTGCGGCCAAACAATTATTGTCGACACCATGGAGAACGCCAGAAAGCTTCTAAACCAAGCTCGCATGGTTACTCTTGGTGGTGAACTATTCGACAAGTCCGGTAGTATCTCGGGTGGTAACGACAACAAAGCCAAGCTTCACTTTGGCAATCGTGGCGAAACTGACCTGGCTGTTCTGAAACAGACAGCTAAGAGTTTGGCCGACCAGGTCAGATGGCTGAAAGACTCGCTCAAAGAATTAGAGACAGCTCTAAATGAAGAGCGAGGCAAACTGAACAACGCTCGTCAGGTTCTGGCACAGAAATCTGCCGAACTCGATAACAACCGTAAGTCTGTCAAAAACATGGAAGACGACGTCGAGAGCATCAAACCGCAATTGCGCAGCAAGGGCGACGAGATGGACGTTATCGACCAAGAGACCGTGCAAGTTGATGCTCAAGTTAAGCTGCTAACTGCTGAAATAACCAAGCTAGAAGACTCACTTGAAGGTGCTCGCGACAAGGGCAAGAAGACTCACTTAGAAAAACTGATTATCGAATCAGAAGAGCTAAGACAAGCCCAGATTGCTGTCGAGACCGAGTTCAAAGAGCTACAGCGCTTAATTGACGTTACTGAAACCGAAGAGCGCGTTGAAATTAACAACCGCGAGAACCTCACTCTTCAAGCCAACGAATTGGGTGCAGAGTTAGATGAACTCGAAGGGCAGAGACCAACTCATGAAGCCGTCATTACTGGCATGCGCATTGCCATCGGCGAGATGGAGAAGAAAGTTTCGGCTATCTCAGATGAACTTGAATCTATGCGTAAAGCCAAAGAAGACATTCACGAGAAAGTGACTGCTTCTGAAATCGAGCGCACCAAAGTTGATCAAGAGCTGATTCGCGTCAAAGAGCATAGAAATGAGCGCAAGATGACTCACTATGAAATTGAGCAACAATTAGTTCTAGTAAAAGAACAAATTGCTTTGATTCTGGCTGAAAATCCAAACTACGAACCACCTAATGCCGGTACCGTAGAGCAGCTCAAGCAGCAAGTAGAAAGACTAGAGCGCCGTATGCGCGCCTTAGAACCAGTCAACATGAAAGCTCTAGAAGACTACAATCAGACAGAAGAGCGTCAAAGAGAGCTAGCTGAAAATCTAGAAACTCTCAGTGATGAACGCGAACAGATTGACCACCGCATCCTCGGCTATGGTCAATTGAAGAAAGAGAACTTCATGGAAGCCTTCACCGCTATCAATGCCAACTTCCAAGATATCTTCCATGAACTCTCCCACGGTACAGGCAGACTTGAGCTGGAGAACCCAGAGAGTCCGTTTGAAGGTGGCTTGATTATCCGAGCACAGCCACGCGACAAAAAGATGCAACGCATTGAGGCTCTGTCTGGTGGAGAGAAGTCACTTACCGCTCTATCATTCGTGTTTGCCTTCCAGCGTTTCGCACCAGCACCGTTCTACGCCTTCGACGAAGTCGATATGATGCTTGATGGTGCTAACGCCGAGCGTTTGGCCCGCATGGTTAAGACCCAGTCAGCCAGTGCTCAATTTGTGGTGGTAAGTCTGCGTCGTCCAATGATTGAAAACGCTGACCATGCTATTGGCGTATCCCTAAGAGCTGATGGCTTCTCGCGGGTTGTCGGCATTAAAGAAGTGCAGCTACCTGATGAGTCACAACTTCCTGTTGCAGCTGGAGCTTAGTGCATGAGCAGTGACATATTTAACGATGTGACTATTCAGAATTTGGCAGGGGCACTAAAGCCTCCTACCAAAGGCCGCAAGAAAGTTGCCACTACTAGTGACGCCGAAGTGGCTAGCACTAAGGCACCCGCCAAGAAAAAGCCAGCCGGTAAAAAGGCTAGCCCACTTAGCACCCGCACTTTCCCCACTGAATCTTTTGCCCCACCATCTCCTACTTCCGATTTCGCTCCTTTAACCAGAGCTGAAATTCTTGCTCAAATGCCGGCCGAATTAACTGGCGAGCTTCTGGCCGATCCAGCCCTGGCACCTCTAGCAGCCGGACTGGGCACTGACCTGATGCAGCCCGAATCGACCGATGTTATTCGAGCCGGTAATGATTATGCCTTCAAGAGCGAGCCAGACTCAGGTATTGAGATTCTGGTGAAGATGGCAGAAAAAGGCGAAATCGATCCAAAGAACGTCGATATAATCGACGTCTGCGATAAGTTCCTTAAGGCCATTGCTGCGAGCCCGAAGGAAAGTTTGCGCCTCAGTGGAAAAGTAATTTTCCATGCCGCTGTACTTTTGCGCATGAAAGCAGAAGCACTATTGTCTCTAGCAAATAGCAGCCTTAATCCCGTAGCCGATGACTTTCTTGATTTCGACGACGAAGGCGGCCCGATTCTATATGACTCTAATAAGCAAGAAGTTGGCAGACAGCTAACCTTCAAAGATTTAGAAGGAGCAATTGTTAGACGGGCGCAACGGAAGAAGACCCAAGTTCGCGAACGTAAGGTTACACTGGAACAACTGATCGCAGCTCTGCGTGAAGCTGAAAAAGTTGAGAAGACTAGACAGCAGAAGAAACCGAAAGCAACCATCGATCTTTCAGATCATCATGAAGTTAATGCTTACGACGATATTCTCGATCTTGCTCACGATGAAGATATCCAAGAATCTATTGAATTGATAGAACAATGGATCATTCAAAACATGCTTAGTGGGCAGGGTATTGAAGTTTTCGATTTAGTTTTAAAGCTGTCTGTAAAGCAAGACTGGGTTGAAGTATTTTTAGCCGCACTATTTTTGTCAAATGCAGGTAAGATAGATCTAGAGCAAGAAACGTTCTACGGTCCGTTATTCTTGACTCTACCGGTCGGTCCATCTAGCACTACCAGTGATATTAGCAATAGCGATGCTATTAGTACTACCACTACTTTTTCTAGCAGTAGCATCGCCAGTAGTACCATCACAGAGATGACAGAGCCATGAGCCTAAAAAATCACATTGAAGCACTTTTGTTTTTAACCGATAAGCCCATCAAGGCTGCCGTAATTGCTCGCACTCTCAATCAAGACGTGCAAGATATACGTAAAGCCATGCTTGAGCTAATCAACGACTACGAGACCCGCAATAGCGCCCTCGAAATTGCTGATGAAGACGGTTATATGTTGCAGGTCAAAGATGAGTTCTCCGGTCTCGTTGATGAGTTTGCACCATTTGAATTGCCAACTTCTTTAGTGAGAACACTTTCAGCAATTGCTATCAAGCAACCAGTTGCTCAATCTGAAGTAATCAAATTGCGTGGCGCTGGTGCCTATGATCACATCAAAGAGCTTATTGCTCGCGAACTAATTCATCGTCGCGAAGACGGCCGTTCGCCTTTGCTCACAACCACTAAAAAGTTCCAGGAGTACTTCAGACTGTCCAAAGATGGTCAAACTTGGCGGCATCAACTTGAGACTGCCACCAATAAAGACCGTCCTGAAGAAGAGCAAATTTCACTACAAAAAGATGTCCAACTTGAGCTCTTCGATGCTCCAGTTGCTTCCGGGCTTGACGCTGATACCGAAGCGCAAATTCAAGCAGTGGTAGACGCTGACAACCATGTTTATGACACTTCGCCCAGTGCTGAATCACAGACTGAAGTAGAATCGCTGTCAGTTATGCCGGTTCAAGAAGTACCAACTTCAGGATATTAGTCACAGGGTTAAGTAATTGCCTGACGCAGCAGAAGCAAGACAGTTTTCTTTTAGCGCTGTCTTAGTTGCTGGTGGTTCTGGTAGCAGATTCGCTAGTCAGGCTGGACCTGCTGCTCATAGCGAGCCAAAGCAGTTTCAACCCCTCAGCGGATATCGATTGTATATATGGTCGCTATCTAGTCTATATAAAAACGTTCAGATTGGCAGCATTGTAGTGACAGTACCGGCGTACTTTGTCGATGAGATTCGCCGCGAATTAGAAGTGATTTTTCCCACTTCTGCCCAGCCCTCAAAAATATCAGTCATTGCCGGTGGTAGCACCAGACAAGAATCTGTATATAAGGGTTTGAGCAAACTATCAGAACTTGGCAAGCCAGATTTTGTCTTGGTGCACGATGCTGCCAGACCTTTTATCTCAGCAAAGACAATTGAAGATGCCATCGCTACAGTCACCGCTAGAGGTGC
>CALRJJ020000368.1:0-5761 GCA_943367505.1 Flavobacterium psychrophilum
ATTGTCGACCAATGCAGTCTGCATGATCTTCAAAAGTGCTGGTAAATCAAGCTCATCCATGACAAAGACTTTCAGCCTTGAGAGCAAAGCTGAATTGATTTCAAAAGATGGATTTTCAGTGGTGGCACCAACTAAGCAAATGACACCAGTTTCGACATAAGGCAAAAAAGCATCTTGCTGAGCTTTGTTAAAGCGGTGAATTTCATCCACAAACATAATTGTGCGACGACCTTCAAGGTTCATGAAAGCCTCAGCCTCGGCCATCACACCCTTAATTTCTTTCATGCCCGAGGCGACAGCAGAAAAAGCAATCCACTTGCTATCGGTTTCGCGGGCAATGATGCGAGCCAAGGTAGTTTTACCAACGCCGGGCGGCCCCCAGAGAATGAAAGAACTCAAAGTATTGCCAGAGAGCATTGTGCGCAGCACACCGCCTTCTGCCAAAAGTTTTTCTTGACCGTAATATTCGTCTAATTCCCTGGGGCGCATGCGCTCGGCCAGGGGCGGTCGGTTCTTTTGAGCTTGCATTCTGTTGCTGCTTAATTGCCCATAAACATAAAGAAGGTAGAGGGCACAAGAGTTCCAAGGAACAACAGGATCATTGTCCACACAACTATATGCTTAAAATTCTTACGCAAAAAATGCTTGGCGTGAAAATTCTTGAATGAAAGGCCCATGGCTATCTCTATGGTTTGGAATGACAAGATATTACCATCATCTGGCCAAAAGAATAAAAGCGCCCACGGGAGGTTGTCCGTAAGCGCCCCTATCCTGATGTGCGACCGAGTAAAACTATCTAAATCTAAATCTAAACCTGACAGTAACCAATGACCAAGCCAGCGCCAGCCAGCATCCCTAAACGCTTATCCCTGCCTAATTTGTCCTACATAAATCCATCATTCCACAAGTCAAGAGATTCGAACAGTGCTAGCAGATGAAATTCTTGTTTTTTCCTTCCTAATATTGAGCAAAGCCCTGTAAGCTTCATAATTAGACTGATCAAATGCAGGAATGAGTGGGAGGTTTTTGATGAGACAGATGGGCATACGCCTTGGGCAGGTAGCAAGTAGTGCTGCCGCAGCTGTCGCCATAACGTCTCTTGGCACCCAGTCAGCCCTTGGTAAACTGCCATCAACCTTTTCAGACCCCTCCGCCGAAGAGGGCGCAAAGAGTGCAGGTATGCCCAGCACTAATCTTTTTACTGTGCGCACAACTACGGCTGAAAAGATGCAGGCCATGAGCAATGTCAGCCTGCTCAATGAGCGAATCAGCCAGATACAAGAGCACTCTACCGGCCTTCCTAATCTCGATCAAAGTAAACTGTCACCGCAAAAACGGGAAATGTTTGAACGCGCCATGGCCGCCAGCCAAAGTCGCAAATTAGCAGCTCTCTTGAACCAAAGAGGAACTTGCCTGGCCCTGATCGGCGAGCGCAGCAAAGCCATCAGCGACCTAGACGAAGCGGTTATTTCAGACAAGAGTTACGCACCAGCCTTCAATAACCGTGCCTGGATGATGGCACAAGCCGGCAACCTTGATGCCGCCATGGTGGACGTTAACAAGGCCATAGAACTCTCGCCCGAAATGGCCGAAGCCTACGACACACGAGGCACTATTTACATGGCCTTGAAGCAATACGAGCCGGCGATGAAAGACTTCAATAGTTCAATTCAAAACCGCGAAGACTACGCCGAAGCTTACTACCACCGGGCCCTCTTGCATAAGCTCAATGGCAACACCAGTCAATCGAGCGCCGACGAAAAGCGCGCTATCGAGCTTGGCTATCCTGTTCAAGGGCAATAGAGATTACTTCTCTAGTTGGTCAACTAAGGGCTCTGACAAACCGTCGGAGCGATAACCCTTAGCGCTCATGACTGAAGCTTGATGCAGAGCTTTAAGCGCTTTAGCTTTATCACCTAGTCGCAATTGCTTAAGGCCAATTGCCAGATAGTAAGTTGCTTTATCGTAGTGGTCGCCTTTGAATTTCAGCAGCTGCTCATCGCTGATCTCATCGCGCAGATACATATTCAGTTGCTTTAGCCACAAAAGTGGCTCCTTTTCAGAAGACATAGAATAGGACTTAGAGCTTCTTTCAAATGCCTTTTTCATCATAGGCTCCACTTCTGCTTGCCGTTTGTTGACGAGCAGCAAGTGATGGCACATCAGATAATCCGAAGAATCATATCGATCGACGTCCGCATTACCAGTGAGAAGATCCGGGCTCAGCTTAGCTATGGCCTGTTGATAATTGCCTTTTGCCAGGTCAACTTTAGCCCTAACCTTAACGGCTTTCTTTATAGAGGCCGTAATGAAATCAGAAAACTTATCACTGAAGGAATAGTAGTCATCATCAACCTTCTCACCAGAGGCTAAGGTAATAACACAGCGCGGGATGGTGCTAACCGAAAAGCGTTCTGTCAGGTTCTTAGTTGCCGGGATAGAGCTCAGAGCCTCGTTAGTCAAGTCTACGCGCACCGGTACAAAATTATTATTGATCTCTGATATTACGCTCGGTGCCCTAAACACTGTGCGTTCTCTCTTTTTGCACGGCGGACACCAGTCAGCAGTAAACTCATACATCACTAAGTCTTTTTTGATGCCGCCTGGCTTTTGCGACATCTGTTCAAGTTGTATCGGCGTAATCCAGGCCACGCAGTTATCGCTCGGGGCTTCACGCTGGGTTAACTTGGCATAAACACGAAAACACAATAACCAGCTGACCAGAACGATAAACCAAATCGGAATAGTCAGTGTATTGATTTTGCCTTTGCTGCTGGGGCTGGCGCTACTTTCTTTACTCTGAGCCATAAGAAAACTCCCGACAAGACAGAGCAAAAGCAGCAATCAGAATGAAGAAGGCAATGTTGGAGACAAAAATGGCGAGCTCATAAATATCAAAGGCAGAAGCTGTAGTCATGGCAACCAAATCAATCGAGGTCGGCATGAAGTCTCCGAACCACTCGTTGACAAATAGACACACCGTCTTTAGCAACTCAAGAAAAGCATTTGTAGATTGCTCAGCCTGCGAATATATACTGCCAACACCAGCACAGCCCATCAGGATGAACACAGTCACTATGGCAATTAGGGGTGGTGCACTATGCATAAAAATCACAAGCGAGCTCCAACTAGCAGCATTTAAAATGATTGTTGCTACAGTAAGAAGGCTGATATCAATGGCAGTGATGCCATAGCAAAAACCAACCAAATAGACTAGCAATAGAGCACCGAGCATAAGAATACTGGTTCCGACCACAGCGGCTAAATACCTGGTCAATACATAGCAAAAGCGCGTTAGCGGTCGCGTAAAAAGCAATGACAAAGAGTCAGCCTCAGAAACGAGCTTCCCGCCAGCGGGGCCGTCACTAATAAACATATAGGCGAACAGCAAATAAACTACAGACTGCAAGAAATAGTGATGAATGCCACCGGCGATAGCCTTTTGCAGTTCATCCGTCAAAGGCGGATGAGGAAACGACATCGTAAGCACTAGACCAAAGGTAGGCGCAGTCATGAGAAGAAGTGGAATTACCCAATAGCGTGGGTCGGCGAATTTGATATAAAGCGTATAAGCAAAAACGGCTGGATTGAAAAGAGTTCTATTCATCTGGAAGTTTAGAACCTCCATTTGCATCAAGGTTTTCTCCGGAGTTTGGCTCCGGCGCATTTAAGAAGAGCTCCACCAGCTCTCGCTTTTCAAAATTAGATTTATAAACCCTCAAACCACTAGCAGACAAACTGGCAATTATATCGGCGGCTTTCTCGTTGCCCGAAACAGTAAATTTCGCAGTTTCGCCAGATGCTTCAATTAATGGGCAGCCAGAACTCTCGGCTACAGCTGCTAATACAGGCCCAGCATCGATATCACATGCCAACCAACTGACGATGAGTATCTGTCGCACCTGCGAGAGAGCAGCAACGTCAGCAACTTCCTCTATTTTTCCCTTACGAATAAAGGCAATACGATCACAAACTTTTTCCACCTCATGGAGGTGGTGAGAATTGAGCACGATAGTCATGCCCTCTTCTTTGCACTTTAGAAGTAGCTTGCGAATCAAAATAAAACCGAGCGGATCCATTCCCGATGTCGGTTCATCCAAGAAAAATATGCGCGGATGGCCAATCAGCGCTTGGGCCATGCCTAGGCGCTGCAGCATGCCCCGAGACATCTCCTTGACCTTGCGTCGCTTAATATCAACGTCAAGCTCAACCAGCGCCAAGACCCGCTTAATCTCAGCCTCGCGCTCAATAGTTGGTCGCCCAGCCATCCAATGATGATAAGCCAGAAATTGCCGGATAGTCATCCAACGGTTGTAGCAGGGACGCTCAGGCAGAAACCCAATCTGGGGCTTCACATCAAGATCGAATGGCGACATGCCATCAATTTTTATAGAACCGGCAGTTGGATGGGTCAAGGCCAATAAGCAGCCAAATATGGTTGTTTTCCCAGCCCCATTGGGCCCAATCAGACCAAAGACCTCACCTTCTTGTACGTCAAAGCAGGCATTGTCGACAGCCTTTACTTTTCCCTGGCGGTAAGTCTTAGTAAGATTTTCTACTGCTATTAAAGGCAATTAGCACTTGCTCGTGAGGAGATACTTCTGGGCTTCCTGCCAATTGGCTTCCATTTAACTAGCTTCCTGCTATCAGTCTGCCCGGCTTGCCACAGACCGAAACTAGGCAAATATATAAGGAAGAATTCAGGGGAAGAAACGAGAGCGAAAATTCTAGATTTGCCATTCTCGAATGAACTGCCGACAGAGCCCAAGGGGTTCAACGGCAAAAGCAACCAGCCTTTCGAAGCGGATGGCTTGTGGCAGCAAAGTTTTAGTTAAGTCGTTCAGGATCCCAATCTTCTCATCTGAGCCATTGTCATCTTTCAGATGAGCCAAAGTGATATGGGGCAAATATTGCTCGTAGCTAAAGGGATAGCCAGTGGCACTTATGCTCTGTTTCTGCCCCTCCGTAATATCGCTAAAGCTCTGTGGATCAGCCGAGGAGCGCAGCGCTTTTGGCAACCAGAGATTAGCCACATCAGTATGCAATTGCCTAAGCTCCGGACTGAGAGCGAAGTTTAGAAAAACAATCTTGGTGGCCCAAACACTAATACCGACAACCTTCACGGTTTGGCGAAGAAATTGACCTCTAGCTGTAGACTCTAGCGCCTGAAAATCTAACTCTTGCAGCAAATCAATAGCCGTCTGCTGTTGGTCAAAACTAGCTTGCATTAAACTCAAATGAGCAATAGAGTTCGAGGTGTTCAAGGCGAAAGCGAATTCAACTCCACGACTTTCACACTCGCAGAGCAGAGAAGTAATGGCCTGACAATCTTTCTTACTGGGTACCAGGGCTAGGCCAACACCTGCTGACAAGACAATCTCTCCAAAAGACGAACTAGAAGAAGCAGCAATAATTGCAATTACAAAAACTGCACCTCACCATAACATAAATGCCCACCCAACAATTAATACAAGACAGACATGAGCAGCACTAACGATCGAAAACAAGGCGAGAGAGCTGGTACAAACGCCGACATAGCAAAAGAAGTTGTCCGCCTGCAACAAATAATCGTCAGCGCCTGCCGCCAAGAGTTTCCCAAACAAACAGCAGACCACAGTGATTTTGATGCGAGTGCCCTGCAGCAAAAGCTCAAAATTCATACGAATAATTACTCTGAGCTTGTCACAGCAGTCGATATAAATCTCAGCAAAATCATTCTGGCAGCCGCGAGAGAGGCGCTACCCCAATCTTACTCAGAAGA
>CALRJJ020000369.1:0-5729 GCA_943367505.1 Flavobacterium psychrophilum
TTTTTGCAGCAACATTCTCGGTCTCGGCTAGCGCCGCTGAAAAATCGATTGAGAAATTGAATATAAAGCGAGTTTATAACTACAACTGGCAGTCTGTTATTACAGACAAGCACCCAAATGCAGCTCACTTCCACTGGACTCCCATGTTCGTCAACGTGGCAAGTAAGTCAAAGCACGCGGCTCCCATACGCAATACTTTTAAGTATCAAAAGCCGATTGTCATGGCAACTGTCATAAAGGACCAATCGAACAAAGCAATAACTCCTATTAGTTCTGTCGAACCAAGTGTGTCATCTACTTACACCTATCCTAAGACTGCGGCGCAGCCTTGTGCCTCTTATAGCGGTATAAATTCCACCTATAGTTACGCCGTGAAACAGTCAAAAGCTGTGCTTGTTCAGCCAGTGGCGAATCAACCAGTAGCACTTCAGGCAGTGGCAGGGCGATTGATCATTGCTGATAAGTCATTGGCTAAGTGATTATATTTCGGAATTGTTGCCGGCGAGACATGGCCAAGATCTAAAAAAGTGCAGAAGCATGGCTAGGTTTCATCAGGTCTCCAGCATTAGCTTGCCTAAGATCTAAAAAAGTCAAAGAAACAACAAAAGAATTAGCACGTTTGGCGAGGCCGTTCATGCTAATTCTTTTGCTGGGTCAATCACAAAAATTGAACTGGGCCGAGATTACTTAGCCAGGGGCAAGAATCTGTCTGCGAGGAAATCATACAGGGACGATGCTGAAGCAAGCAACAGAACCCAGAGGATTACTCCGCTGCTTGATGCCGGTATCACTAAAGATGGTGCAATGGCAGCAGCGAGCAGTATAGAAAGACCGAAGTTTACCCAGATGGCGACTGAGTTGAAATATTTGAATGGTTTATCTTCGGCCAAGTTTATACCGAATTTTAGGTAAGTCGATCGTTTGACGACACCGTGAAGTATTGTGCTTAAGGCGTAAATGCCAAAGAATAGAAACCAGCCCCAGCCTTGAATATGGACTGACGAATTTAAGATTGCTGGAACGCTCACAGCCAAGGATACGACAGAAGCAAAGATCACGGTCAAGAGAGCAAATCGCAGTACTCCTGGCCCGGCAATCTTAAGTAGACGAGCAGAGAATTTCTGGATGTTCTGGAATTTGTTAGCCATGGTGTCTTTTGTTTTTAATGATTATTGGTCAGAAGAGGGCTAGTAAGAATTTTTCAGAAAGCTTCTGATAGTTTCCAACTAGCGCCAGAGAGCATAGTGGCATCATGCGAATAGATACCTGATTCACGCGCAACAAAAGCAAAAGAAAGACAAGCTGGCAGATAATACAGCACCCTTGAGTTTTGCCTCAGGTGGCGAAGAATCTGCTGATGTCAATGATGTTATCGTTATTGTTATTGTGTTTTCGGTGCCTTGGGTTGCGCGTGAAATTATGTCACTTCAACCTGACATAGTTCACCTGCTCATTACAACTAGTCTCAACTCGGTCCTTCGCCAACGAAATTCACTTAAGACCGAGCCTAGGCGTTGGCGTAGATGCGCCTAGCGCATCGAACGTACTAGGTAACTTGCGTAAATTCACGATGACTTAGCTTTGCCCTGGCTTCGGTGATGTTGAGCTCAGGCTTTATCATGTTTGCCGATTCACTTTTGTCGACTGATTTTTGCCAAGAAAATTTTTGCTTTGTTATTATTCGACCGGTTGGTTACTGCCCGAAAAAATGAAGAAGCTATATCACCGCATGTGAAATAGCTTCTTCATTTCAAAAATTAGAAGTTTTGAGAGTGTGATTGCGTCTCAAAGCGTTCTCTTAACTGTTCAATCATCTTCAATGCATTGCGTTGCACTATAGAAATGGCGTGGCGTGGTTGGTAGCCAGACTTGCAGAGCCCCCAGTAGGCAATGGTTGCAGCCGATATCACGTAGGTGACATGAATGTGTCCTTTGTCAGTCGGTAGCTCTGACTTGTCTTCCATGATAAGGCGGGCTAGGTACTGTGCACGTTCTTCCCTCTCGTCAGTCCAGTTGGTTATCTCGATTGCTGATGCACCGCCCAGCGATTTGAGAGGAGTGCGAATCAATGCCTTGGCAACAATTGGCGCCAGTGCTTTGATGTCAGCTGCAGAAATAGCGATATCTGTCTGTTTGCTTCCGCCACTGAATAATTTCCATGTGATTGCCTCCGGTAGTACTGTGCCAACGGCCTGATCAGCTAAATTGCGGCATTGCTGAGCTTCTTTGACAAAGCCAATTTCATCAAGACCAGCCGCAACAATGTATGCCCGAATATAGTCTGGTGGATGGGGAAAGAATGTTAGTTCCTGATTGCCTTTTCCATCGTCGCTAAGCTCATAGTAAGACTGAGTGCGCAGGAGCTGTTCCGTGTTGAATATTCCCTTCTCTTGTGAGTTCATCGCTGCAAATGTACTGAGCATGTTATAGAGATAGGCTGGCCCACATAATAGAACCCCGCCAGAAATATCAGCATCGACTTCGCCAATGGTATCAATGAAGAGCTTGATCAGCAAATTTAGCATCGGGATTTTTTGCTTGCCGATCTTGATAATCTTCTGAGAGAGGACAAATTGCTCTTTCTTGCTTGCCTCAGTAATCGCCCTTGCAATAACGGTAACTAGTTCATCGCCTAGACCAACGACGTCGTGAAAGATGTCGTGGCGGAATTCATGCATATAGAGGATTAGCATGATGGCAATTACGTTGCGTTCATCATGTGGTACTTCAAAAGCATGAGCGCCCACGGGGCCAGCTGGAAGTGTCGCTGGGCCGGCGCTGCTGAAGCGGGCCAGATAGACACAACCGATTTGAAAAATTAGGGTGTTGAGTCTTGCCTTAACCTCCGCTGAAGCCATTGATGCCGCGTCAGTTCCTTGAAACAGATAGTGAGTTTGTTCAACACAGAAAACGATGGCATCAAGTTCTTTATATTTTCCACTGCGCCTCTGAGCAAAGGCATCTGTCCAAATTCGCAGAATATCAATTATCGGAGTTAGCTCTTCGTCTAGGCCTTCGATAGCGGCTTCTAGCAATTGAATGTCTGGTATGTCAGGGTTGTGAGCGCGCAGCCCATCTACAGCTCTAGGAAGTGAGGCCAGGTAGACAGTGCGCAAGTGATCGAGCTGCTCAGCCAGACTATCGATAGCAGGCCAATATTTGGTATGCATGTTTTCGCGCGCCCAACTGACTCGATCACTTTGGATGTCAAAGCGCTCAGCCACAATGGCATCGTATACGCCATCTTTAAGAACTACGCTAAGGCCACCAGCAGCAGCAAACAGGGTCGCATCGACGCTAGTGTCGCTGACGCTTGTTACACGAGGAATGATTGACCTTGGCTGCAACTTGCCTAGAGGCAATTTGCCTGCTATCTCGTTTGAAAGCGTGGGTTGAGAACTGAATTTTAGTTTGTGAGCATTTTTGGCGTTCTTAAGGAACAAATCGGCCGGACTTGTCTCACGATCAGGAACATCTAAGCCTTTTGAGTCTTCAGTGTCTTCAGAGACTTTAGAGTATTCAGAGTCTTCTTCAAGTTGATTGTCATTCTGCTTAAAATCTTTGCCTGCAGCATTCAAGCGCTGCTCAATTCCGGCGAGCACTCTGACGACTAGTGTGTCTGAGTCTGGAAATGGAAATTGCTCTTCGCCATAGCCTGGGCACAGCACTATATGTGGACGGCAGAAGCCGTCTCGACTGTTGCCGCGTCGGTCTGCACCAGTGTCAGCAGACTTCTTCAAATTGATAGTGATTTTGCCAACCGAACCTTTCTTAGTAGCCATATTTTTTGTTTTAGAGTGAAGTTGAACTGTTCCAGAGGAAACTGCTGGAATGTAATGTATTAGCGATTTTGTCAGCCTAAGGTACGTGCCGATGTTCAACAAGCGCAGGTTGTAGAACGCCAGGCTATAGAGCACTAGGCTCGTAAGTCTGGCAGAAGCAAGCGCCTTTGCTCGGCAATAGCTATATAGAGCCAGTAACCCTGTTGCTTAATTTGATTGGATAGATTGGAGGGGTTTCTCGGGGAGGCATTGGAAGAGTGAACGTTAGAGTCTTAGCAAACGTCAGCTTCTGTTCTCAATTGCCTGGCTATAATCTCCACCGAATGCGAAAACTGTATGACCATGGTACGTCTGAGATAATCGTTAGAATGTCGCGAAGTTTCAATAGCTGTTTTGCTATCGACTGAATAGGTGGTGAAGCTAGCGGAGCGTCTCTGGTTGCTGGTCAAATCACAAGTGCTAATGCTTTCAATTGACAAGATGGTGCTGATTTTAGTATTCGGGTATTCATTTGTCACAGAGTGAAGTTTAGGCTTTGAGATCGTTAGTCTGCATTGTGCTTTATTACAGCGTTGAGATTGTTCCTTTTTTTGAGAGTTCAAATGGCTGAATGTGATTTTATTGAAGGTGTTTATTTAGAGGAAGCTAAGCTACCTGTTTGTCTGAAAAATAATGACTTACTTCATGCTTGGAACCAATCAAACACAGAACTTGTAAATGTTAGTGGCGGGAGAGATACAGGCGGTGGTGTGGCTATTGCAAAATCACTGTTACCACATCTCGAAATTGAAGAGAATGAAACTTTTGTATTGACAGCTGCTCACATTGTTTCAAGTGGTAGGCCAACCTTACTCGGCACTTACGATGTGACGGGACGGTTGCAACATTTATATCGAGGTCAAGTCCTGTATACCGATGTGGAAGCTGATCTAGCATTATTGAAAGTGACTTTCAAGGATAGAAGCCAGAGGCCTAAGACTATAAACTTCTATGATCTAAGACAAGCTCGGGCTGGTGAGACTGCTTTTGCATTTAGGCCTGAAGATGAGACGCGCAGTGTTGGAGTATTTACAGTCAGGCTCAATGATAGTTATGGTGCTATTGGTGGTGCTGAGATTAGAGCTCGTAACCCTAAAATGACGGTAGCCGATACTACAAAAGTTACTTTACTCAATCAACTAGATCTTGACGGTACTTCTGGCAGTCCTCTTATTGGCGGTGACAGTAGGGTTCTGGGAATAGTTAGTCAACGACTATCTATCCCCAGAGTACCGCGCAACTCTTTTGGTGTTAATGAAGTGTCAGAATCAGGCACTGTTGTTATCAGTTCTGAGCAGATCAAGAAATTCCTTGAGAAAGTTGATCAGAACGCTGCTCTTGCTACGGACGACAAACCTCAACAGGAGTCATGTCTGTAGCACCGATTTGTTTAGCTGCCTCAATAGTAAAGTCGACTAGTCTTGGTTTTCCATCAGGTGTCTGATATATCTTGGGGTTGCCAAAAGATCCGAAGTCTCGAACTCGCTGAGTTGTTGTCGCTCCGTTATTTAAATTTCTTATCGTCAACGGTGTACCAAGATCGCCGAGCTCTTCGTTGTCAAGATCTATCGCGACCCCTTGCAGACCATTGGTCCAGGTATACTCGTTACCAGCAGCTGTGCGATTTCCCGTAGGCTCATATACAGTAGCCCAGCCCGTAAAGCAACGTGCCTCAGCGATCTTATCTGGTACATCGAGTGCAAAGCCATTGAGCATGCTTGAAGCAGACGAATTCGAGACTGATTCATTCGTCTGCTGCCGTAGTTGGTTAAGAGAAATCTGATCTCTGAGGGCTTGCTGCGAATCTGGTGGTACTGGTTGTAGTGCACTTATTGATGCTTCGTTGCTTACAGGCGCGACAAAGTCTGCTTGGTCTCGCATAAAATAGACCTCTCTGTTTTGAGAAAA
>CALRJJ020000370.1:0-5717 GCA_943367505.1 Flavobacterium psychrophilum
CTAACAGAACTTTTCTTGGCCATTGAGCCAGCACAGTTACAGCGTAGTTCCTTGAATAGAAATGCGCTGAATGATCCATCTCGTCTATTTATTGGTTTGGATTTGCCACAGCTACTGCAAATGGGATTGCTAGCCTGGCTAGGCCCAGAGCCGTGAGATGAAACCTTGCTCTTGCTCTTGCACTGGCAATAGTTGTGCTGGAAGAAGTATGAAGTTACTGAACCGGCTCTGCTTGTTTCAACTGGTTTGCGGCAGTCCGGGCAAACATCTAAACTCAATTGAAAGTTTAACCGTGCTTGAGCTTGATTGGGAAGATTGGTGGCTTAGCCACTTCAGCTCTCAAGCCTCCGAAAATACGGAAGTTGAATCCAGCATAGCCTGGGGTGGTATTGGCGCCAATGTTATAAATTGGTTCGGCTCTAACAAAAGCAGTAATTGGTAAACGTGGGTGAAGACGACGACCGGCTTCTAGAGTCGTGATGATTACTTGGTTGTTGGGGCCAAATCTGAGGCGACGGTTGCCAAAGTTGGTAACCAGGGTGTTGTCGATTAAGAAGTTCCAAGGGCCTTTGCGCCAGGCTCCACCAAATGAATAGAACTGGTCGAATTCTTGGAAGCCGCTAGCAATTCCGTGCCATCTCACCTGACCCATGACACTGCCATAGATTAAGCCCGATTGTCCCACACGCCTGGAGATAACCGCCGACGGTATCAAGTCGTTAAAGAGCACTTGTGGTGAATTAACAGTATTGATGAAGAGCACTCTGGGCATTAAGCCAAAAGTAACGTTGGTCTTGTCATTGATTTTGACGTCTCTGTCTATGCGTCCGCCGATAGAGTGAATATTTCTGCTGAGAGCATTGTTACGCAGAGTATATTGATCGCGGAAGAAGAAGTAGTTGGCTGAAACTCTAGTTTTCTTGTCTAAGGCATAGCCAAGAGTAACGTTCGGCAGCACGCGGTAGACCATGTCTGACAAATAGTGGCGATTGGTTTGGAATGTATTGGCCTCAAAACGCAAAGAGTTTTCTACTGAAGCGTTGAAGAAGACTCGACCGGGCAATTTGTATAAGGCCTGCGATTTGAAAGAATCAAGACCATTGAAGGCACTAGTACGCTCTGGTAGGCGAACCGGTGTGAGGTCGATTGGCACAATGTCACTATCACGCTGAGGCGCTGATTGAGCAATAGCTCTTGGTGCTTCTTCTGTAAAGGAGGCGGATGCTTCTACTGGTTTGTCTGAACCGTCAGAATTCGCTGAATTCTTTGAGCTTTCTGAGGCACCGGCTTGGCTAGATTTAGCAGCTTCTGTTTCTTGGCCCGGAAGCGAAATGCGTTCTAAATTGACACTGGTATCACGGGCAAAACTACCTGAATCAATCAATGCTGGTGCAGACGTTTCAACTGCCATCGCCATTGGTGCAGATTGCAAAAGCGACAATGTTAGGCCCGACAACAATAATTGTCTGTACTTAAACTGGGTCAACTTTCCCGCTCCAGGACTTAGTAAATTCGGGTTGCCATGTGAACTAATACAATTTCCACTTGGCGATTATATCTCAGTGCCGGATCATTGAATAGCTAATATTCTTCACTTTCTTGTTACCCCCTTCACCCTGTATGCGAAATCAACAGTGTTAGGATAGGCACCATCTTTGGAACTATGGAGTTTAGCCCTTGTCATCGTCATCTTCAGTAAACAGCTCTGCTTCTCAAGAGCTTCGAGATCCAGCAATCAGAGTCGTCTTGCAGCCTAAAGACACCAATAATGCTGGCACAATCTTTGGTGGCATCATCCTAAGCTATATCGATTTGGCTGGTGCTGTGGAGGTTGGCAAGACAACCAAACAACGTATAGTCACCGCCGGGATTAAAGAAGTAGAATTTAAAGCTCCTGTACTGGTTGGTGAAGTGGTGAGCTTCTACACTAAGACCTTGCGAGTCGGTCGCACTTCGGTGACAGTTACAGTTGAAGTTGAGTCGACTAGAGGCCACGAGCAGGTTCGAGTGACTTCTGCCGAACTGACTTTTGTTTGCCTTGACAAAGATGGTAAGCCGACGCCAGTAGTACCTAGTTGATGATTCTGAAAAAAACGACATGATCTGGAGTTCTTCTAATGACAACCATCGATCCCGTATTTGAGAAAGCTAGTGTCGAAAAGATTCGACTCTATTTAGGTACTGGTGCTGGCAAGACTACAGCTACTTTTGGTTTGGCGTTGAGAGCTCTGAGCAAGGGCATGAACGTCACTCTGGTGTTTTTCGACAAGCTTGAAGAAAATTCCTCGGAAGGTAAGGGCTTGAGGCTACTAGCCGAGTCTAAAGTTGAAGGCTTCGGTCGTTTGACCATGAACTATACCGGTGTAAATCGCCTGGGTACGGGGCCAAAAGGAAGTTTTAGACTCTATAGCTCTCCCAATGGTATTTTGCCTGAAGACAAAGAGGCAGCGGCCTTGGGTCTGACATTTCTGGCTGAAGGCCTGAAGCGCAAAGACGATGTGATAATTGGTGATGAGCTGCTAGATGTAGCTAGAGTTGGCCTAGTCGATTGGGACGCAGTCAAAGCCACTTTGGCTCAGCGCCAAGATCCAAGCGTTTTGGTGCTTACTGGTCGGCGTGCACCTGATTGGCTTATGGCTGAGGCCAGCACCATATCCGCTACCACTCAATTGAAGCATCACGGTCGTGCCATTGAAGGCATAGATTGTTAGATGGCATAGATTGTTAGATGGCATAGACTGCTAATTTTCTGCTGTTAAATGAAACAACTGAGTGACAAAAAAAGGGGCCAGCGGCCCCTTTTTAGTTTCTATAATCTACTGGCTTTGCCGTCTAGGGAACCTTTTTGAATTCACCAGTTGTAGATACGGTGTTTGATGAACTGCTAGATGAAGTGCTGGAAGTCTTACCTATTTCTTCTTTCATCACTTCAATTGCTTTTGCCAGTTGGATATCTTTGCCGTCTGACGGGCCGCGTTTGAAGTTCGAGAGAGTTGGGTCGTACCACCATGGTCCTTTGGTGTCTTTGATGTCTTCTTCTTTCAGTTCGACCTTATAGTCAGGAATAATACCGGTCTTGTGGATGTCGGTATCATTCGGAGTTAGATACTTGGCGATAGTGACATTGATACCCGAGCCATCATCGAGGCGGTTAATGGCCTGTACAAGACCTTTACCGAACGATTTCTGGCCAACAAGTTTGGCTCGGCCATTGTCACGAAGAGCACCACTGAGAATCTCACTGGCTGAAGCCGAGCCACCATTGATGAGCACTACTAGAGGCTGGGTGCTAATCGGAGAGCCGGCTGATACCTGTGATTGCTTATAACCTTCAGCATCAATAGTACTGACGATAATACCTTTCTCTAAGAACATGTTGGCAATCTGAACAGCATTAGATAGAAGGCCACCGGGATTGTTTCGCAAATCGAGGATGATGCCATCAGCTTTCGAAACTGTATTTAAGGCTTTGACCATCTCTTTGTCGGCTTTATTGGAGATAAAGCTTTCAAGGCGTATATAACCGATATTGCCTGGCAATATTTCAGATGTACCAACGGCTTTAATTGGAATTTCAGCCCTTTGCAATGTCACTTTCTTTCGTTCAGCTTTGCGAGTGAAGGTAATTATGACTTTGGTATCAATCGGGCCACGAATTTGTTTGACCACCTGGTCGAGTGACTGGCCTTTTACCTGTTTATTATCGACTTCGATAATTTCATCACCAGATAGCATGCCAGCGTTATAGGCAGGAGTGCCCTCAATCGGAGCAATGACAACAACTTTGTGCTCTTTGTTCATGCCGAGTTGCATGCCTACGCCAAAGAGGTGAGCTTCAATTTGGTCTTTCTCTTCCGAAAATGCTTCACGATCGAGAAAACGAGTATATGGGTCATTTAATGAAGCCAGCATCGTCTCAACTGCTTTGTGCGATTCGTCGCTGGTTTTGAGTTTGCCGTCGTAGTTATGCTCCCAACGGTTCCAGTTCTGGCCATTAAACTTCTGGTCGTAGTACTGTTCTTTGATCAGTTTCCATGAGCGGCGATAAAGATCTTGTGGATTAGACTGAGCCAGGGCAACTTGCCTAGTCAGATCATGGGAGATACCAGCCGCACCATCTGCAATTAGCGTTTGGGAAACGGCATCGCCTTTACCCTTAGCAAATAACCAGCTTTGTAAACCAAAGAAAGCAAGGCAGAATGCAAGCGGTATTCCGACCCGAGCTATTACTTTCCTATCCAACAACTTTCTACCTCTACCTTCAAGTATTCAATAATACAAATCTTAGATCACTATGCCCTTGCCTCGCCCAGACTACGCTTCCTCTCTTAAGAATGCTGAAGCAAAATCACCAGGTCGACGAAGTCTTGGGAATTTTTAATTGTAGCCCCAAATCGGCCCGCGCGTCGACAAATAGCCGGTTTCTTGCGGCAAAAGCTGTGAGAATTCTTTTTCTCCGGAAGAAGTTAATTATTTTGGGTTTCAAGTATCTTGGCATTTCCCCTATGATTGCAGTCTGTTAGGGTCAACTCAAGGTTCTGTTGACAACCGCGGGGCCGCTTACAGAAAGCATATCGATAGCAGATCTACAGTATATCGACGGTCCAGGATCTACACTAAGAAGTTCAGGTAATTTGGAGGCGGCTCTAGAATGATGGCCAATCAGGGAACACTTCTGGAGAAAGGCAAAACAGATAGTTTAGCGGCTGATTCTTCGGCAACCTCCTCTGGCCAGTCATCCCACCCAAGTGCCGAGTCTCTGGCTAATATGGAATCCCAGTTGAATACAGATAGTAAAACTCGCCAATTCTCAGTCACAGCGGCAATCAACAAGATCAAGATCTCGGAACGCACCAAATTGCGGGCCAAAATTGCAGTTTCAGTGATTTTGTTCGCCAGTCTGTTCTTGTTCGGCAAAGTTGACCTGTCTAAGTCAATAGAAGTAGCGCTCAAAGCTAACCCCTGGTACCTTCTGGCTGCTGTGGGCTTGTTCTTAGGGTCTACTTTCTTAAATGCTCACCGCTGGAAACTCCTTGCTAGCGCCGTTGGCCTTAATCAGAGTTTGCTCAAGATGGTGCAGTTCTGCTTTGTTGGAGTATTTTTCAATCTCTTCTTGCCTTCCACAGTGGGCGGCGACTTTAGTCGTTGTTATTACCTGTCTAAAGGCACGGGCAAATATGCCCATGCTTTCTACTCGGTCTTGGCTGACCGCACGGTTGGAATTGCCGTGCTGTTTCTCTTTGCCTCAGTTGGTATTTTGTTTGGACCGGGCGGTGGTGGTTTGCCGCTTCAGCTTAAATTGCCTATTTTGCTCGGTACAGTGGGGATTTTCTCCGTTCTACCGTTCTTACCTCAACTGGCTGTGCGCTTCTTTGGCCCTGAAAACTGGATTTCAAGGCAGCTCAATAATTCTCCAGCATCGATTTATTGGCACGACCGCGGCTTGATGGCTACGACAATTGGCTTGTCGGTAATCATGCAAGTTGTAATAGTTATGTGTCACGTGGCTGTCGGTCTTGCCCTTGGCCTGACCAGCATTCCTCTTTGGTACTATTTCGTTTTCTATCCCTCAGTCGCTGTTCTCGGTTTTATTACACCGAGTTTTAACGGCATCGGTATTCGCGAGTGGGCCTACACTTATTTTCTCACTCTGGCTGGCGTTGATCGGGCCCCCGCGCTTACTTATGCAATCATGTGGCTGGGATTAACCACGCTCT
>CALRJJ020000371.1:0-5692 GCA_943367505.1 Flavobacterium psychrophilum
GAAGTAAAAGTAGTTGAAAAATTTGTCGACAAAGCTCCAGAGAAAAGCACTGAAAAATCGAACAAAGCAGAAAGAACAGAACAAGTAGGAAAAGTAGAAACCGTCTACAACAACGGCAGCTCTGGTTCTTATCCAGTTACGATCACAACTAGCAATACTAACCTCAAAATTGCAGCGGGCAAAAGTACTCGCCCAGTAGCTAAACAAGATTTGTCTAAACAAGATAACAATTCAGCCGCCACTAACACCGGTAGACAGGGCAATGAAATGGCCTACGCTGGTGCCGCTCAGTCGATGGAGCGCATCACCGGTCTCGAGCTACCAGCTCTAAAACAGCCGAAGAATTTCACCATGCTCATGCCCGACCGCGCCTTGGCCGGCCAGCCAGTAACCGTTGCCTTTGTCGATGAGCAGCGCAATCCTGAAAGCAATGTAGAACTAAGTTTCAACGGCGTCACCCTGGCCACTGACCAAAATGGCCAAGCTCAATACATGATTCCAGAAGATGAAACTCCCGGCCGCTCACTCAATATTGCTTTGCTCTCAAGGCCTTATGAAATGCCTGCAGTAATAGAAGTATTGCAGCCCCTAGCAACTCCAAGCAGCCCACAAGCCCCCAAAGTCGACAAGGCCAGCCATCTAGTCAGCCGTCGCTCTAATCTCGTTATTGATGGTCACAACTTTGATGGAGTGGCTCAAAACAATCGCGTCATCATCGATGGCATGACCGAATGTACAATTGCTGCGGCTTCGCCAGTGCAACTAAAAGTGACCTTGCCAAAAGAATTGCGTCCAGGCCCACACTCACTGTGTGTCAGCACCGAAGGCATGCGCAGCAATCCGATTGGCTTTGAACTGGCACAATTAGAAGTCGTCTGCGAAGGCAAAGACAACCCTAAAGATACCTCAGGCAAAGTCACTGTCAAAGTCGTAGGCACCACCACTAAAGTAAACGTCAAACTAGTAAATCTCAGCCCCGATCTAATCAAATTGAACAAAGGCGATGACGTCAAACTGTTGAGTAGCGGCGGCGCAGACAACACAGCTAGTGTCTCTGTTCAACGGCTGAAAAAAGGACCGATGAAAGTCGAAGCCTGGCTAGAACTATAAAGCAAACAATAAACCGAATCGAGGAGTCAAGAATGGCAGCTAACGCACAGCTCAACTTGAGTGTGGACAAAGCCAAACGCTACGCCCAGTCAATTGCCTATGGCAAAAAAATTGAAACGGTCATTCCCGGTGGAGTAGACAGTCCCTTTAGAGCCTTTCACGAAGTCGGTGGCGATACAGTATTTTTCGATCGGGCCAAAGGCTCACGGCTGTACGATCTGGATGGCAATAGCTATATTGATTATCTCGGCGCCTGGGGCCCAGCCATTCTCGGCCACTGCCCCGATGAGGTGGTACGCAAGTGCCAAGAAACTCTAGCCAAAGGGCCAGTGTTCGGTGCTCCCCACGTCTACGAAATGGAAATGGCCGAGCTTGTTATTGCGGCCGTGCCATCAATAGAAAAAATTCGCTTCGTCAACTCTGGCACTGAAGCGGTAATGAGTGCAATTAGGTTGGCCCGCGGCTTTACCGGCCAAGAAACTATCATCATGTTTGAAGGTTGCTATCACGGCCATTGCGATGCCACTCTGGCCAGCAACGGCCACCAGTCATCTAGTGGTATTCCCGATGGTGCTAAGGCAGCAACTGTTTTAGCCAAGTTCAACGATCTGCAATCAGTCGAAGCTTTACTCAACCAACACAAGGGCAAAGTGGCTGGCATAATTGTAGAGCCTGTAGCTGGCTCTATGGGCGTGATTACACCAGTACCAGGCTTCTTGGAAGGCCTGCGAGCCTTAGCCGATCGTTTTGGTGTATTGCTGATTATCGATGAAGTGTTAACCGGATTTAGAGTCGCTTTTGGCGGCGCGCAGAATTACTATAACGTCAAAGCCGACATCACCTGTTTTGGCAAAGCTCTCGGCGGCGGCATGCCCATCGGTGCGTACGGCGGCAGCAAAGAAATAATGAACAGACTGCAACCAGACGGCGATGTCTATCAAGCCGGAACATTTTCGGGAAACCCTGTCACCATGGCCGGTGGCATTGCCACTCTCACCTTACTGAAAGACCCAGCCGTCTACCAAGCACTAGAAGACCGCACAGCCCAGCTTTTTGCTGGACTAGGTAAGGTGATCGCCAAAAACAATTGGCCAATTCAACTTCCTCGCCTGGGTTCAATGTTCTCGATAGTATTTGCTGAAAAGCCAGTGTTGAACTTCCAAGATTCACTGACAATTGATTGCAAGGCTTTCTCTAAGTTCTTCCACTTCGTGCTCGACAATGGTATCTACCTGCCACCTTCAGCAGTGGACGCCGCCTGCCTTTCATCGGTGCACACCGTTGAAGAAATTGAAGAAACAATTGAGATCATGAGCGAAGGCTTTAGGGTGGCGCTTTAAGTACGATAGTTGAGATAGTCGGCAGATTATTTAGCAGACACAGCCGCAAGAACTATGAATAGCAGCGAGAGGCGATTTCTTCCCAATGAATGTCGAGCTAGCGAGGGCGCTCAGGGTTGTACGGATTTGCGGCGGAGTTCGCGATTTCCTACTTACTCTTGTTGTTTTCGCTGTCTCAGCAGCTTTGATTTGTCTTTCCAACCTAAGCATCGCTAGCGATCCATGGTTTCAGCAGAATTACTATGTCCTATATAAAAGCGGCGACTTCGGCGTAATTTTCAGAGAATGGTCCTTATTCTTGAGAGGCACAATTGAACTTATCGTTTTTCTAGCAGGCTTAAGCGGTCTCATACTTATTGTCAACTACGCGAACATGTCAATCGAGTCAATGAAGGCGAAGTACAATTTGTTTATGGCGTTTGACCGAAACCGTAAGCACTACATCGAGGGAAACGCTGAGGCCAGCCTGTTCGAAATTCTATTCCCCGAAAGTAGTTCAGTGATAGTACTGAAGCTCAATGATGGAAATGACTTCGACTTATTTGAACTCGGCTCATTCTCAGAAGTTCCAGCTACTGCAAATCAGGCAATTGATCTAGCCATTAAGAAACATCCAGAAAAAAAGCGAATCAGATTCTTGACTGTACGCTAAATAGTTCACTTCTCTCAAAACCAGAGCAATTTGGTATGAGCTACTAAGCGTTGTTCTCTGTTGGATTTGGATAATTCTCCAAGCAACACTCGACTGCGCCGCCCGGAGTTGCACGAAACAAAACGTTCTCGGCAACGTTCTCCGGAGTTAAGACAACTGTTTTATTTAGCTCGCTAGCAAGGCTCTGCATGAAGCAGATAATCCCTTCAAACTTCGCCTCATCAGTAACTTCGCGTGGTGAAATGTCAAACTCAATTTGATCAAGACAAAAGAAATGACAGTTCAGAAGCAAACCAGACAAATCAACACTTAATTGACAGGCATGCTGAGAGCCCAGGGCGAAGATAGAGCCAGCTTCTGCGGGCAAGGTCGAGACTTCACCGTCCAAGAAAAAAGTCATACCCAAAAGCTTGCGCTTGAGCAACTGAAGCATGAGTGTCCAGTCATCGATACCAGTATCAAACACATAGATGTCGCGCAAAGAGCCATCATCATCACAGAATGCCTCTTTACACTTTGCCCAATCCAGTTTCTCTGACCCTGACGCCATGGTTGGTCCCTCAGTCAGCAGCCGACTATCCGCCACCAATATCGAGCAGCTCGGGGTCTTTAGCGCTAAGCCATTTCTTTCTGATAGCCAAAGCTTCTGCCCGCATGGCAGTAGCCTTGCTGCGCTCCTCAGCGGTTTTCTCAGGGCTTTGCTTCAGTACATCCGCCACAGCCAAAATTACACGGGCACGGGCCAACTGATCTTCAGCATGATCGCTCACAATCAAATTTGCCATTGCTTTATCTGCAGCGCACTGGGCTTCTTTAAATTCACCAGACATCAAATAAGAGCGCGACAGCTCAGCCAAAATATTAGCCTTGTAGCGATCAGCAGATTTGCTCTTAGTCGCAGGCTTATCTTTAGCAGCTTCAGAATCGCCCGACTGACCATCTACATCACCAGTTTCGCCTTCCAAATCTTCCTCGGTACCGCCGCGCAAATCTAGCGCTTGGTGCAAAAGAGTAATGGCATCATCGGGCTGACCAGTAAAGTTAAGAGTGCGCGATAGCTCGAGATAACAATCAGCCAGAATAAAAGGGCTATTGGTAGTGGCAGCATCTTTTTGCATTTGCTCGGCCATCTCGCATGCCTTCTTGCCGGCTTTCAGAGCTTCTGAATAACGGCCAAGGTCTCGCAAGATTGTACCCAAAAGCTCATGGGTTAGAGCCTTCTGCTCGGCTTTCTCAGCGCTTGCTTGAGCTAACTCTGCATCACACTGCTGATACATCGCAATTGCTTCGCGAGCAGTTGCTTCGGCTTCAGCAAAGCGGCCCTGACACCTCAGCACTTCGGCTAAAAGAGCAAGCGACCAGGCCGCATCAAGGGTATTGTCAGCTCGGCTTTGTGCCACAAGCAAGCAAAACTTAGCCACTCTTTCGGCGGCATTGAGTTTGCGACTTAAAGTAAAAAGCGATACCAAAGGCTGAAGAACAGGCAAAAGCAGCATGCCCGAAGGCGCAACCATAACCTTAAAAACAGAAGGTTTGCTCACGCTAGTTTTTGTTTTCATTACTGCCCTAAAAAGTAGAGCGCATTTTTACGAGATCAGAGAAGGTATCCCAAATTACTGAGAACTTTCCACCAGATGCACCTTGGGTGGTGCGGGGCAAGTGCTCAATTGGAATTTCAATTACCTTGAAGCCAGCGCGCTCGGCACGAATGCAAAGTTCAGCGTCAACGAAAGGTGACTGAGATTGCAGTTTGATTTTATCCAAGATGGCCCGTCTGAACAGTTTGATCGAATTCACGTCTTTGTGCTTGTGACCATAGAAGGTACGAAGCATCAAGTTGTAAACCTTAGACTGCATTTTGCGACGTGGTGGATCATTGCGATTAACACGAAGACCAATGACGAAATCATGATCTTTCAAACCTTTTGCCATTTGCAAAAGTTCTTTGGGAGCGTACTGATAATCACCTGGAAGGGAGAAAACCAAATCTTTGCTGCCACATTCGTAAAGCTCACGAATGGTGAAGCCAAAGCCCTTATTGATCGGATGATTGATCAAACGCACATGAGGATTAGTCTGGCAGCGTCCTTCGATGACAGAAAGAGTGCGGTCTTTGCTGCCGTCGTTGACTACGACGATTTCATAGTCGCTGCAGACACTCGATAAAAGAGTATCGGAATCGTCAATTAGACGACCAACAGTCTCTTCGTCGTTGTAGGCAGGAATAATCAGCGTAACTGAAGTCAAAAGATCTTTTGGCTCTGAGGAATTTGAACGCATTCTTGGTTGGGTGTTATTCATAATTATCCGAAACGCTATTAGTCCGAAACGCTACTTGGGGTGTATTTGCTCTTACGCTTTAGGCTGGTTGACCTTCTGCACAGGTTGTAGCAAGGGCCACATCTGAACTGAGTGAACGCTCTTTGTAGAACGACTTGATACCATCGATTACTTGTTCAACTTGATCGTCGGTCATTTCAGGGAACATCGGCAAGCTCAAGATGCGATTGACGATGTGCTCTGTTGTAGGCAGGCTGCCTGGTTTGTAGCCTAAGAATTGATAGGCTTGTTGCAAGTGAGCAGGAATTGG
>CALRJJ020000372.1:0-5672 GCA_943367505.1 Flavobacterium psychrophilum
AGGTAGACGCCCCCCTGAATGGCCAGGGGAAGAGCGACCATCAATATGCCTTTGTGTGCGAGTTTTAGTTGGGGGAATGGCATCTAGTAAACACTGCTAACGCAAAGCGTAGACCAATTATAACCGCTTGACCAAAGTGGCGAGTATAACGACAGTAAACGGACAGTCAATGCAGCTCAATCAATCGCCCAACTGAGTTACTTAACATTATCGCCAGATCACACAAGCTCGCAAGTCAGCTCGGCCCCTCGGACTTAAGATCTCAGCCTGCAAAAAACCTCTCAGCCTTTCACGGCCAAACGAAACCGAAGCCAAGCCGAGTTAGTTTACAAAAGGGTTTTGCTCCAAAAATTCGGCGAAATCCATGGTGATTCTCCCAAATAAACTTTGTACAGGCTCTCTTGCCGTCTACATTGGTGGCATAACTCCATTTGCAATTCATTTCCTGAGGCCCCTGTCCAACCTCTCAAAAAGCCCAGCAAGCCTAATCTTAAGTTGTTCAATCTTCCGGCAGCGAAGTGCGGATGGAGCATTCCCTCTCTCAAGTTTGGGTGAGGTCTTTCTTTTATTTTTAATCGCTCGGCAACGGGCACAAATCTAATCAAAATGTCAAACGTAACATCAAAAGCAGCAAAGAAAATCAAAAACGCAAACAGAAAATTGTTCGGCTTTGCCCGCCTGCAAACAATCGATCCTTTCTTCCTTGAAGAAAACGAACTGGAAACTGCGCGCATCCAACACGAACAAATGACAGCGTTATTGAACGGCAGCAACTTGAATGCCACTCCGAGCCGCAAAGATTTTATTGAAGGCGAAGTCACCATCCAGACCAAGAAAGGTAGCTACGTCGCCATTGGTCAAAAATACGACGCATTCGTACCGACGAGCGAAGTGGGTGACTTAACAGTTGGCGAACGTGGCAACTTCTGGGTAATGTCAAACCAGACCAAAGAAGGCATGGTTACACTTTCACACGTGCAAGCACAGGCCTGGGAAAAGCTGAAAGAAATCAGCGAAACAGGTGAACACGTTGAAGCCAGAATCTTTGCCCTGGCCATGGATCGCCGCAGCCAGAGAGTATCTGGTGTGCGCATTGTCTTTGAAGACGGTGGCTTAAAAGGTATACGCGGATTCATCCCGAACACCGAACTGGCCATTGGCAGCGACCCTCGCAACATGATCGACACGGTTATCACTGCCAAAGTGCAGGGCGCCGATCCTCATAAAGGAGGAGAATTCGGCTATGTCGTACTGAGCCAAAAAGATGCAGCCAAAGACGTGGCCAGCAAGCACATTGCTAGCTTTGCTCCCGGCGACACAGTGGCTGCCACAGTGTTGAAGTTCATCAAAGCTTCGCCTAACGACAAAGACATGAGCGTGTTGGTGAACATCGGCAACGGCGTTACCGGCCTGATCTACCGCACAGAAGTGAGCGGCTACCCACGCAGAAAAGCCAATGACGTTTTGAAAGTTGGTGAAGAAATCGAAGTGGAAGTAACCAGGGTTCAACCTGAGCTGCAACGCATCTCTTTATCAATGAAAGCCCTGGGCAAGAAACGCACACTGAGCGCATTGGAACCCGGTTTTGTAGTGGAAGCCGACGTCGTTAACACTGCAACTTACGGATACTTCCTCCACATCGGTGGCGGAGTTGAAGGTCTGCTGCACGTAAGCGACCTGGCCAAAGATGAAAGCGGCAAAAATGAGTCGTTCAAAATCGGTGACCGCACACAAGTTGTGGTCTTGAGCTTGGGCGACAACGGCTCACGCATCTCACTGGGCCGCAGACAAATTGCGGCAGCAGCCAAGAAGTAATGCGTCTAAAGTAATTCATTTATTGTTTAACCAGCGCCATCAGTTTTGCTGATGGCGCACAAACTTTTTCAACATGATTGCGCAAATTTCAATCTACAGCGATGAGCAGATTCTGGCCGCAGCCAAATGCCTTATCACTCCTCACCAGGCCAATCGTCTGACCAAAGCAGCAAGCCAAATGCTCGCCATTTCGGCAGTGCTAACTCTGACAGTACTGGCTGAAAGTGACTACGAACAGTTGGTCTCAGAAGTATCACAAAGCGGCTTGAAAGAAACGGCAGTAGAAAGAGCACTCGCCACCATGGCGCAGTTCGAATCTGCAGAACAGCAACAATTTGCTCACATCCGCCCCCTTGCCCTGACCAGCCCGAATTCTGGCGACAGCTATGACTGTAACAGCAGTTATCCTGGCAGCCATCCGCACTCTGCATGTTTTGAAGAGTCAGCTATTCGCGAAATCGAGCTGCTGAAGCAGTTAGAGTTGCTCTATGGCACCAGGTAACTATGCTTGGCGTCAAAGAACATGGCAAGCAACAGCCTGCACCAAGTCGACAAGGTCTCCACAGCTAGAGCACTCGCCCATAAGCAAGGGATAATTGCTTGCGCCGTAGCCGGTCAATTTAATTTTCATTTTTTCAAACGAACAAAACAATGCAAAACAAAAGCAAAATCTCAGAGATGCTGAGAGAGGTTATGCGCTTCTGCGCCGGTCACCAACCACAAGACGAAGGTACGGACGACCTGCGGCAAATCCTGAAAAACATTCAGGCCCGCCCCAATAACGACCATCGCACGATTGTTGTGAGCAACGCCGCCTTAAAATGCATAGACGAGCACGCTTGGCTGCAAATCGAACTGCAAGAGCTGAGAATCAAGCTCTTCTACTTAGCGCATGACACAGAAAACTGCAGTGACTTGGTGCAAAGAGAAGAGCTCATGGTAGAAATGCTGGCGCTGACAAAGTTGCTTGGACACATCAAATTAGCAGGCAATCGCCTCTGTGAAGGCAGCAAAGAGTTGTTACTACAGGCCATGACCTTTGTTATGGCTCAAAGCAACGCACCGCAGCCAGGATTGCCGCCAGACAGCACGATAGCCCCCCAGCTCAAAGCCTTGAACGAAGTTGTTGCCTCTGCACAAGAGCACTTAGCCGCCACCGTTGAGAGTGCCACTAATAACACGTTGCACAACAGCTCAAGCGACAGTTACGAAGACCAGGTCAACAGAAAGGCCTTAGCAGTGCTTCTCGCCTTTGCCGAAAAGCTGCTCAACCGCGCAGTCAGCCTGAGCGAAGTAGCAATCAACACCTTGCCGATGTTCGGCACACTCAGCGAAGACAACGCCAAAACGCAGAAGCAATGGCTTCTCGCTTATGCCATGACTGCAGCCACCATCGCAGATGCCTCCCGCAACATGTTGCAAGAGGCCGTACTATCTTATGGCAGGATTGCCATCAAAGGCGGCTTTTATTGTTAGCACTTGCGGCACCGACGGAACTCACTCTTATTGTTTTACTTTTAAAACTAAAATCATGGACGAGAAAAATGCCCTCAATCAGCTTGAGCTGTGCGCGGAGACGTGTCGCTTTCGACGCGAACAATTTATTGCTCTCGGTGTCACCCTGGTGCGCTACGACCATTCGACTTTGGCCAAAGGAGCTATCACTTTCGGCAACATCGCATTGCTGCTAATAAAATCGGCAAACCAGCTGGAAGACTTGATGTTAGGCGAGATAGACAAGGCCAAAAGCAACATGAAGAAGATGCAGGACTTGCCCGATGAGGTGCAATGGGAATACCGCATAGCCCATACTCTTGGTGTGGCGGAAGCAATAAACAAGGTTGGCACCTTGCAAAATCAACTGCGCGAGCACACCCAGTCGGCCTTACACAAAGCCTCTTTGCTAGCACTTACTGCCAACGGCAAATCGGCCCTTCCAGCACATAGCCCCGGCCTAGCAGACAATTTGCATGCTATTGAAGAAGAAGCCAATGCTCGCCAAAACAAAAGGCTAAAAGAAATCTGCCGCTTAGGCCTTAGCCTTGCCGAGGTCTTCTACAAAGACGCGCAAGAGCAGGAAAGCTCGCAGGCTATCACCATAGCCTCAATTAGCGCCAACGCTTGCAACTTGACCACCGCCTCGTTACTAGTTGCTCTGGGCAACATGGCCACTGAGCACCTGAAGTGGCTCGAAGGGGTCAAGGAAGAAAATCTGGAGCAATGGCAAACAGCACAAGCTACTGCAGCGGGAATAATTGGTGGCCTTATTACCGAGTTGGTGCAAAAGCACGAGCCCTGGCTAGCAATTAGCCTGAATTAGCCTGCAGAAGAGTGAAAAAATCAGTGGGAGGAATTGAAGTTGCAGGATTGTATCCTCCTTTGATTCCTCCGCTAATTTTTTGGCGCCACGACAACTACGGCATTTAGTACGATAGCGGCAAAAGAGAGCAAGTGGACACCAAAGCCTGGCAACATAGCAGCTATGACATCGAATATAATCGGCACACTTACAAAGTAATTGGCGACAACATTGATAGCACCTACCGAAGAACACGTTTTTATTCGCGATAAAGCAACATGGGTTGGATATCTGCTGATTGGCACGTATTGTTTGGTTCTGGCATCAATGGGGCCGGTTGTTCCTTATCTGCGCGATGAACAAGGCCTCAACTACACCATCAGCTCATTTCACTTCAGCGCCTGGGCACTCGGTGGTATCACAGCAGGTACATTCGGCAACCTGGTGATTAGCAAGCTTGGTTGCTCAAGGGCAATCTGGACATGCACCACCGGTCTGGCTCTGGCAACTCTCATGCTAATCACGGCAAAGCTGCCGTTCTTCACTATTTTGTCTGGCTACATCGGTGGCACTTGCGGCAGCATGATGGGCCATTCGCTCACCAGTATCATGTCTAAGCGCTTCGGCATGAAGCGCACAATCGGTATTACCGAAGCCAATATCGGAGGCAGCCTCTTCGCTCTCTGCGCCCCGCTTCTGGTTGGTCAATGCGTTCGCACGGGGCTATCCTGGCGAGCAGCTTTAGTGGTACCACTAATATTCTTCCTCTGTCTATTTCTATCCTCTGGCAAAGTCTTTAACAGCTTCAACGCGGCGACAAAAGGCTTCGCCACAGGAGTACTACCAGTGAGATACTGGTTTTACTGGTTTGTCATCTGGTTTAGCGTCGCCAGTGAGTGGTCAATTATCTACTGGACATCAGAGTTTCTTGAAAAAGCAAAAGGCCTAGCTAGAGAAGACGCTATTCAAGCAATTAGCATATTTCTAGTGACCATGCTCTTGGGGCGAATTATCGGATTGAAGCTTGCCCACAGCTTCAGAGTCGCTCCACTGCTTCTCAGTGTGTCGATCGTGGCTCTTAGCGGATTTCTACTCTACTGGCTGGCACCAAACCACGTACTTTCATTGGTCGGACTGGCAATCACAGGTCTCGGCACTGCCAATATTTATCCACTCAGCTATTCACAAGCCCTCGGTGCTGCCGATGAAAAAGCAGGCCTGGCAGCCGCCAGAATGTCGCTCAGCACAGGCACAGCTGTACTCACCACGCCGCTCTTACTCGGAGCGATTGGAGACCGCTATGGCATTGAGAAGGCCTTTGCAGTAGTAGCTATTCTCATGACACTAGCAATGATACTGCTGGCCATTGCCGCTAAGCGAAAAGGGAAGTGAGGGAAGATTCCAGAGCTGCAAAGCCTCATGCTTGGGTGCCGTTACTACTAATCGGCTTGATTGAAGGAAACGAAAAGCCAGGTAAATACGGATTAGATATACAATGAACAAACTCGATTATGGAGTTCGTTACTTTAGTGAATGAGAATACCCGTGTCCAAAGTTG
>CALRJJ020000373.1:0-5667 GCA_943367505.1 Flavobacterium psychrophilum
ATTAGAAACGAATAGTTGATTACCGACGCCAGCATACGCGATCAGGCCGGTGCTGGAGTCACAAGTGATTGTCTTGAGGCACATATTGTTGACCTGCTGTTGGTCATCAATGAGAGCACCCAAACGAACTGGCTCCGCCTCGTCAGCCAGGCCTAGGCTGAAAAGACAATTGAAATCAGTAGCGACTAAAAGCTCACCGGTGACAACGCTAATAGTTAACTCCTGCGCTGCACCGGGGACTGAAGCGCTAAGCTCCAACTCGCTTTCACCATCGGCAGAAATGCGGAATACCAGAATCGTTCCCTTACTTCCTCCAACAGCAAGAAGCTGCCCCTCATCACCGTAGGCAAGACTGACTGGCCATTCATCAGCAGAGGCAAATTGGCAATAGATAGGCTCCAGCAACTGGTCTCGCCCTAGATCAATGCGATAGATACAGCAGTCTTCGACAAAGCTCAAGGCCAACTGACTAGCGCAAGGGTGATAGACAGCGGCTCCAGCCGTGCTGCGGAAGAATGTCGATCGCAGAGACTTGGCATTCAGCTCTACCACATAACCACTCTCTTTATTGCCCTGCAATTGGCATTTGGTCAGGTCATGCAATTGCGGTGGCTCATCATCAAAAATCACAAGCACAGTCTTTGGACTGCCAGGTTCGAAAAGCACTTTCCGTGGCGATGCGCCAGTTTGTGCATCTAACAGAACAAGCACAGTCAAGGTACTCTTTAAATCAGACATAACAGACTCCAGTCGTTTAAAAAGGTTGTTCATCGAACTATGCGTGACTACGCAACAGAGTTCTGCCGGGGACAAATTTGTTCTTGAGGAAGTGTTTTTTTTGTTTCCGGCGTTTTCTCTTGAAAATCATTTGCGATGAATATCCTTACTTTTAACTAAAGCGACTCTCAATAAGCAAGCAGATCTGGCCATAATCGAAATACAATTCGGGATTAGTGCAAAATTAGCTGCTCCGCAAGCTAGACCAGCTCTACAAGCTGAACTAACAGTACCGAGAAACAACCGAGACAAACCCGGAACAACAAATTTTCGACCGCACCTCCTAGCGCCACTCGCGCGAGACGCACAGCTAGAGCCAATCTTCGAGCCAAGTACAGCGAGCCAACGGCGATAGCCGAGCACACCAAATACGGTGCTCGGAGAAGAAGTGTGCAGCAACCAAATTTCCCTGCGGACTGCTATTGCTTAGACTAAAGTAGAACTGTTGCAACGCTGTTGCACGAAACACCAAGCAAAGAATTTGCTTTACTCATTCGACAAAGCCTAACCGGTGTATCTGTTATGTTCACAATATGTTCTTGCTACTCAGCTACACTAGATAAGTAAGTTTCAAGGCAGCGCACAGTTATGACCAAGAGAGACTAAGAATGAAGCACGATTCGGCGATTTTCTGGTTTCGCCAAGATTTACGGCTGTCTGACAACCCGGGCCTGAATGCAGCTGTTAACTGGGCGGCCGAGAACCAAGGCAAGGTCATACCGGTGTATATCTGGGCGCCCGATGAAGAAGGCATGTGGCCGCCGGGTGGCGCAACCAAGGTATGGCTGAATGAATCGTTAAAGGCACTAGCTAAAGAAATCGAAAAGCACGGATCAAGACTGCGCCTATTTGAAGCTGATCCGCAAAATAGCGAAAACAAGACCAAGCAGTCGAGCTTGAGCATCCTCGAGGCTGTGGCTGAAGAAGTTGGCGCTGGCGCAGTCTTCTGGAATCGTCGCTATGAGCCAGCAGCGATTGCCCGCGACAAGGAGATCAAATCGACTCTCAAAGCCAAAGGCCTGACAGTTGAAACCTTTAACGGGGCCTTGCTCCTGGAGCCCTGGCAGGTGGCGACGAAAGAGGGCAAACCATACCAGGTCTTCACACCATATTGGCGTACCTGCCTTAGTCAGATACAAGTTGAACTTGAACCGCCCCTAGAAGCGCCGAAAACAATATCCTCAAAAAAATTGGCAGCAACAGACAAAGATAAACTAAGCTTCGAAAGCAGCTTGGAAGAATTGCACCTGCTTCCCCACATTAAGTGGGAAAAAGGCATTACCGAAGCCTGGATGCCCGGCGAAAAAGGCGCACTGAAGCAACTCGACAAATTCTTGAACGACGGCCTCGATGACTATTCAGAAATGCGCAACAGACCCGACATAGAAGGCGTCTCGCGCATGTCACCGCACCTTCACTTCGGAGAAATCAGCCCACGCAGCCTGTGGTTTATCATTAAAGAAAAAGCCGAGCATTTCAAAAACGAAAAGAGCAAAGCCGCAGCCCTTTCATACCTGCGCGAAGTGGGATGGCGGGAGTTTTCACACCACCTGCTCTATTACTTCCCTCAAACGCCTACAGAGCCCCTTAGAGGAGACTTTAAACTCTTCCCCTGGGAGAAAAACCCAGAAGCTCTAAGGGCCTGGCAAAAAGGCCTGACAGGTTACCCCATCGTTGACGCCGGCATGCGCGAACTATGGCATACCGGCATCATGCACAATCGTGTGCGCATGATTGTTGCTTCCTTCTTGGTAAAGCATTTACGACTGCCCTGGCTGGCTGGCGCTCAATGGTTTTGGGATACTTTAGTTGACGCTGATTTAGCGCAAAACACTATGGGATGGCAGTGGTCGGCAGGCTGCGGCGCTGATGCAGCGCCATATTTCCGCGTTTTCAATCCAATTTTGCAAGGCGAGAAATTCGACACCGACGGGGCTTACGTGCGCAAGTGGGTGCCGGAGCTAGCCAAAATGAAGAGCAAATATATTCACAAACCTTGGGAAGCTCCGCCACTAGAGCTAATTGCCGCCGGAGTGACTCTGGGAGAGAACTATCCTTTGCCGATTGTCGAGCATGGTGAAGCGCGAAATCTGGCGCTAGCTGCTTTTCAAAAATTGAAAGAGAGTCGGGTGGGAGTTAGTTAAGCTCTCGGGAACCCCTCAGGCGCTTCGCCCGATATATTAGCAGGTAGGCCTCAAGATAAAGTGGCGAAGCTAAATGCATCCACATTGGCAAATCGTCAGGCTTGGCGTTGGTGATGTAGCTCTTCTCTTTTTGATTACGCAAACACTTAGGAATTAGCCAGTCTGGGCCAAAACCCATACCCTCGCCGCCAACCCACAACAAGGTATTAGGGAAACAAACAGGGCCGACTTCACAGAAAAGAATATGTCCCAACTCACTAAAACTAAAAGGTGTATCCGCGATTATCTCAGCCAGCCAATCGAGTTCATCGACTGTGCGATAGCTATCGAGAAATAATTCCGACAGTGCATCCCAAACCTGTACACGGGCCAAATCAGCCCCATACTTCTCGGCCTCTTCAATCCACAATGTCCGCGCTCTTTTGAGACTCATCTCTGTCGTAGACCTGATTCCTTTAAGACTTAAGCAAGATCAAGAAAGACCTTAGACCCAAATCCATACTATCATTAGGCAGTCCGCTCCCCAAGGACGAGCTAAGATACTGTCGATCGCACCAATACTTGGAAAAATCGATTTGCCTCAAAGTCAAACTAAGATTATATACCTTGCACTTGCCTCAGCCGTCTCAGGCTCAGTCGCTATAGCGTGCGCTTTCGATATAGAGGCAGCATTGGCTCAGTCACTCCAAGACCACCAACAAAATACTGCTAGATTATTCAAAAAGGACTACTCCGTTCACCCGATTTTAGGAAGCCGTGCTTTCGCTGACCTAACTAAAACCCCTTCTCTAGCAGACTGTAGTGCCCTTGTTGATATAAAATCGGATGCCAACTATTTTGAGCATTTCAAGGCCGAAAGCACTGCAGCTCAAACACTTTGCGACCTAACAATGAGCGGTCAATTCTGCCAATACCCTTTATCAGAAGAGTGCGATAACCACGAACGACACCAAGACCTTCTCTTTGGCTACAATCAAATTCCGGTGCGCACTTATTATCTCAACGGCAAAATAACGAGAGCCGAAATACGATGGAGAGGCTTAGTCAACAACAAATTTGTATCACTGAACGCAAAAGACGTAGAGCAGACTTGTATTGAAGAAGGCAAACAAGCAATACATAAACGAGACTCACTGCTTGGAAAAAGTCAGCACGAAATAATTGGCAGCGAAGGAGAACCACTGATTCAGCTTGGGTTTAACGACATTTGGGATTCAAGAAAAGACATAACTGCAAATTGGTTTTATTATGCCAAGCCCAGATTCGCGATGCGTCTCGCTTTCAACGGCACTACATGCGTCGACGCCTGCATTCTTAATTCGGAGCAAGTCCACGACCTATTTATCTGGCGCATGTGTCAAATTAATGGCTCCAAAAAGACAAACAGACCACCCAGTTTAGCTCACTGCATAATCCCAGAAGATGGGCCAGGGGGAAAGACGATAGCAGAAATTGTGGCGCTGTACGGCAAGCCACAGAAGATAGAAACTTCTGGCCAACAGACGAAATTGTTCTATCCGGTGCATCCAGGGGCCTGGTGCGAACTCTCAATTACAAATGGTAAATGTGACGAGCATGTTTCTTTGATGGCAACGAGTGGCGGAGTGCCTTACAGTCTAATGTACGACTAAGCCTCAGTCTTTTCCAGCCAACTCGGAACACTAGCGCGACCTTACTGCATCAACTTGTCGAAATCGCAATAACGCAGAGCTTGCCCCGCAGCAACATCGTGCTTAAGCTTAGCGCCAAGCACCAATAGTGGTGCCGAAATCGCTGTGTAATAGCGCTGCTTAGCAGACAAATTAGTGCTTGCTACATCTTCGGCCTTAAGCGCCTCGCCCTTCTTCAGCGCGCGCTTAGTCACTAGTGTAGAAACCGGCGCATCGACGTATTGACAATGAATAATATCGCCCTTGAGAGCCTGACAATTTTCACTTACAGTGCGCCCTACAATTTGCCAGGGAGTGCAACAGATAGAATCAATAAATTGCTCTTCAACAATATAGACTGGCTCGATATCTTTCAGACCAATTACTTGGCCGCGTTTGACTCGATCGCGCCAGCGATAAACCAAAATACCCTGACGGGGGTCCACCTGCACCGCGGCAGGGCAAGAAGCTTCGGCAGACTCAATTTGCCTAGCATCGACCTTATCAAAATTCTCAATGGTGAGGACTGCCCCTTCATTAACAATACCCACGATCTTCTTGCCGAGAACAGCCGACCTGGCGACAATGGCATCAGGTGGAAGACTCTCGGGATCGACCTCAAATTCTGCCAGATCGCTTTCGCTCAGTACACTCGGGGCCATAATGCGGCGCTCAACAAACACCACTCTTCCCTTTGTATGCAAGCCTTTAGCTCGCCAGGCAGAGAGCTTATTACGATAGACAAGATTACCCATCTGGCCAAAAGAAAACATAATTATCGGAGCTAGAAACAAATATGCCGACATGGTCAGCACCAGCACCAGTGGCATAGGAAACCTCTGCCAGAAGTTTGCGGCTGGCGCCAGAGGCGCATCTTTAAGGGAACAGACAAAGCGCTTACAGGCCAGATCTGCGGCCGTGCGTCGTTTCTTATCGCAGAACAAACCAGCCAGAACTCCAGCCATTGCCATCTGCGCCATGGCATAAATTGGCATATAGAATGCCCCTAACGGGAAGATCAAACAGGGCATCCAATAAACAAACCGAGCAAACAAGGCAGCGAAGAAGCCCAGGCGCTGACCTTCGCTATTGCGTAC
>CALRJJ020000374.1:0-5629 GCA_943367505.1 Flavobacterium psychrophilum
TTAAGCCCTTTTTGATGGTTATTATTTAATTAGCTCAAATTGTAGGGTTTTGAGTAAAAACCGTATTGCAAAATAGAATCACGGCCGGGTGCCCCGTACCGGCAATTGGAGCTTAACTGCCTCTGTTACCGGTCATTTAGGATTTGCGAATGTTTGTCAGATAATTGGCGCTTTACCTACACTGACTGTCAACCGGCGACTGTCAACCGGTCTAAGGTGTAGACTTAGTCGACAGCAATTAATTGCTCAAAAGCAGATCTGCTTTTTTCATCCCCTCAACTGTGAGTCACTTTGTCGCCTTCAACTTCTTCGAGTTCATCTACCTCTTCGAGTTCAACGATCTCGAAAAGCTCGACTAATTTAGTTTCGACTAATCCGGCTGATATCGAGGTCGGCTATTTGCGGGCTTATTTCACTTACTCTGTGGCCGATTCACTTAATCTCAATCTAGTGAAATCAGCCTCAGGCAAGGAATACCAGGCAGCGCAAATCAAATTAGCCGATGTGCCAGCACCAAGTTACATTCAATTTGCCGTGGCACCGCTACTAGCTCAGCTTCCCGATGCCACAATCGAAATTGGCGAAACAAGCCAAAAGGCAGAAGTTCGCCTTAAGCTCTACGACTACGGCACCGTGGCTCTGCGTTACTCTTTTCCATTTAGCGGTACCTGGCAGGAATTTACTGCCTTGTCGCGCAAAATTAAGAATTCAGAGTCGCTCAGTCAGAGTGCTCAGGCTACTTTAGCTAGTGTTACCGCCGAGATTTCGGCCGCCATTTCCTCACCACATAAGGTGCTTCTCGAAGATTACTTTGTTGCTGAGGTGCAGTCGTTTAAATCTGAAGTTACGGCCTCGCAGTTGTTGCAGGATCATCGCAGTCCGCTGGCTAGTCTTGTGGCTGGTGAAGAGCGGCCACTGGCATTGATGGAGCAAGACGAAGTGTTGCGAGTCAACTTTAGCTACATGGAATGTGAGTTGGCTATTCTCACCTGGGATGTCGCTTTTGTCTTTGACAATCTTGAGGGCGCCAATACCGTAGATAGTATCATCGAATTTGCAAATACTCAGTTGGTGGAACTGCGCACTTACGATAGTCTGCTAGATCGCTATCTTGATGAGATTTACAAGTCAAAGGCTGAGCATATGCGCTCTAACTGGCTCCATGGCGGCAAAGTGGCAACACGGCAAGCCGAGCGCTTGCGTTATTTGTTAGTTGATGTGCGTGAGCTCTCTGATAGAGCGAGCAATGCTCTTAAAATGATTGGTGATGCTTACTATGCCAGACTTTATCGAGGACTGGCTCTGCGTTTAAGTTTGTCTGAGTGGCAGCATCAGGTTGAAACTAAGTTGACTAGTGTGGGTGAGGTCTATCGCTTTACCCATGACCAGGCAGAGCATGGCCGAAGTGAGTTTCTTGAATTTATGGTAATTGCTCTGATTTCTATTGAGATTTTGATCAATTTCTGGCATCACTAAATCAGGAGAGCTGATGTTACCTCTACGCAAGCTTGGGCAGCAAGGATTGGAAGTTACAGCTCTAGGGCTTGGTTGTATGGGCATGAGCTGGCTTTACGGTACGCCTGATCAGCTTGAGTCTGTGCGCACTCTCAAGCGTGCCATTGCCCTCGGTATCAATTTTTTCGATACTGCTGAAGTTTATGGACCCTATGACAATGAGGAACTACTTGGTGAAGTGCTGCGAGGTCGGCGCGATGATGTAATTATTGCCACTAAGTTTGGTTTTGATATTTCAATGAGAGAGGTCATAGGTTTCGACAGTCATCCGCGCAACATTAAGCGTGCCTGCGAAGACTCACTCAAGCGTTTAAACACCGACTACATTGATCTCTTTTACCAACACCGGGTAGATCCAGGCATTCCTATTGAAGAAGTAGCTGGCACCATGGGAGAGTTGGTAGAGCAAGGCAAAGTGCGCTATATAGGCTTGTCTGAAGCTAGTGCTGAGAATATTAGAAAGGCTCATCGTACTTTCCCTTTGACTTGCGTGCAGAGTGAATATTCACTTTGGGAGCGCTCTGTGGAAGAACGGGTATTGCCCACCTTAAGAGAACTGGGCATCGGCTTTGTGCCCTATTCTCCCCTGGGTAGAGGGCTTTTAGCTGGTCAAATCAAGAATGTTGATCAGTTCGAAGCAGGTGACTATCGAAGAAATGATCCGCGTTATCAGGGCGATAATTTCAGCAAAAATTTGAAGATAGTCAACGAAGTGAAGCATCTGGCGCGTCGATACGAAGCTAGCCCGGCTCAGATGGCCCTAGCTTGGCTCTTGCAAAAGGGGCAAGATATAGTGCCCATTCCTGGCACTAAGAAGGTCAAGTATTTAGAAGAAAATGTCGAGGCCCTTGAGCTAGAATTGTCAGGGGAAGATCTAGAAGAGCTTGATGCAATTAGTCGATTGACGGCCGGAGCGAGATATGAGCCAGCCCGTATGGAACGCATTGATCAATAAGAAATTGTACTCAATGGTGATTGCTGCCACAGCATTAGCCTTAGTATTGCCATTGTTTTGGAATGATCGGGCTTATGCTCAGTTTGATCCCCATGAAATTGAGCGGGCGTACCAGGCCCAAGATTATGCCAAAGTTGATGCCATTGCCGAAGCCCGTCTGCAAATTGACCCTTACGATGTCAGTGCTCGCTATTACCTGGCCAGTGCGCTGCTGAAGCGCAAAAGAGGCGGGCAGGCTCTTTTGCAGTATGAGGCTTGTGCCAAGTGCGGTGGCAATTCAAATTTGGCCCAGATGGCAAGAAAGGCAATAGTTGCTCTGAAAATTGATGAGAGAAAGGCCAATCCTCAGTATTTTGAGAGGGTTAAAGTGGTGCCAAAAGGGGCCGCTGCTAACGGTGCCGATGGCAAAGCTGCTGGCTCCGGTTCTAGTGCTAATACTAGTGAAGAGGACCTTGACGCCTCCACTCGCGAAGCAATTGCTTTGCTGCGCAAAGACCTGGCTGATGCTATTGAAGTAAAGCGTCGGCGTCAGAGTCAAGATCTTGAATTGGTCGCGGAAGAAGAAAACCAGGCAATTCAAGATGCAATTGGCACAATCTCTCTTCATCGCGATGAGATGATAGAAGCGGCTCGACTCGATGCCACCGCTAAAAGAGCGAAAGTCTATCGCCTCTATAAAGAAGAGGAAGATAACATCAGCAAGGCTTACCAATCACGTATAGATGCCTTGAAGAATAGTCATAAGAAGAAGCCTTGAATAAGAAATCCGTGAACAACAAATCCGTGAACAAGAGTTCTCTGTCAATAAGAAATCCGTGAATAAGAAGTCGTGACTGCCACGAAGAGCCCGCTTATCTATTCCTCAGTGGCTTTGGCAATAGCTAAGCCCGCTTTCACCAGACCCGGCGGTCCACCTTCATAGATGAGATAGCGCGCCTCCCATTGAGGATCAAACTTTTCTTTATAGCTTCTTAGTCCCTTGTATGAAAAGAAACGGTTCAGGTGTTCGTACACTTGATGAAGAGCTTTCTCTTCAAGCGGATCTTTGGGATCATCACCGACACCGGCAAGGGCTGCCAGTCCCAGGCTGAAAGACTTGAATCCTTCTGCGTGAAGTTCTTTCAGCAGCTTAGCAAAGAGGAAATCCATGGTGCTATTTGGTGCATTTTCTTTGTGCCGCATCATGTCAATTGTCACTTCTCCCGGGCTATAGGATCTAATTTGATTGACGAATGCTAGCGCCTGCCCGTCTTTGTCCCGCAACACATAGAGGTCGTTGTGCTGTAGCTCTTCTCGATTGAATTGTCCCAGGGAAAAGCCCCTCTCACGCCGTCCGGGTAGGGCGAGCCATTGATTGGAAATCTCCTGTACTTCGTCAATCAAGGCATTAGAAAGAGGCGGTGTGTATTTGTGCAAAACAAAGCCTTCTTTGTCGAACTTTTTGATGCTACTTTTGAAAGTCTTTTTGTTTATTGTTGTGGTGACGAACTTTTCTAAGTCGACTACTCCATCTTCTCCCACTTTTACGGCTTTAAAGCCGTTCTGTTTGTAGATTTCAATATAGTTAGGTGTAGTTTGCAGGAATGCTACTTGCCAGCCATTGTCGTGGGCAAAAGATTTGAAGTCGCTAACCAGGCCAGCAAGTTTGGCCTCTGGGGCGGTGGCATCACCCAAGACAATAGCAACACCCAGGCAGGTTTTGTATGCGATTACTCCATCTTTGTCATTGTTGAAGAAGAAAGACTTGTCTGGTAAAAGCTTGAATAAATCAAGAGCGGTGCGGCCATATTGATCAAGAATGGTGCTTGCCAATTCATGCTCAAGGGGCTGGGTGAGCAGCTTGTAGCGTATCGGACGAAAGGCGCTCAGTACCGCCGCTGTTGCCGCTAACATTCCTGATAGTCTTAGTGACTCAAGAAACCAGTGACCAAACTTTGATTTGGCCACGAGGTCTGGATTGCCTACTAATGCTAGTTCTCTAATCGTATGTATCAGTGCCTGATCTAGTTCAAAGTTGACACCGAAGTCACGCATGTCCAGCAGAAAGAAGCCCAAACAGCCATAGATAATTACTGCTAGCAAGGCCGCGATGATTATTTTTGTAGCGGTGAAGAAAGTGTCTTTGGCGCTTTTGACCGTGAAGCGGTTCCGTGTCAGTGATAGGGCCGCAATGGCCACAATAGACGGCACCACCGAGTAGGTTGGTAAATCTAGAGCCCAAGCTTGGTTCTCTAGCCAGTGAATGTGTTCGCTTCCGAGGCGGGCGACTTGCAATGCTAGAGATAAACTAGAAAGAGCCATGGCAATCCACCAGGCCGTTCTTTTCCTTTGATAGAGATTGATGCTGAGAAATATCAGTAAGTAGCCAAAGGCTAGGGTCAGTGAGTTGCTGAGATGGTAAAGCTCAAAGGGAACCAGAGTGTTAAACAGGCGAGGATGGCTGGAAAGACGCATTAATAGCGGCTCCCATGTGCCAGCTAGACCACTCAGGAGGGTAATGGTGGCAACCGTAAATACTGGCCAGTCTCTCTTTGCTCTTTTCGCCTGTTGCCCGGATTCGTTATTGTCGCTCTTGCCGTTCATGCTTTTCTCGTCTAGCCAAGGTCTTGCAAAATTTCTTCTACTCGCTTGTAGCGGTTCCCTAAGTCAAGTTTTGTCGATTTCTCAATCACTTTGCTGATCTTTGTGTTGGCAGAAGTGTTGGAATTGACCAAAGGTTTTGAATTGGACGATGCACTGGTATCTTCAAGGGCTAGCTTTAAGTTGGTGATTGGTTCTGGTTGTTTTCCCGATGCCAAAAAGTATAGCGTTGCTCCCATTGAATAGATGTCACTCTGTGAGCAAGATTTGCCCCGAAACTGTTCGGGGGCGATATAGTGCGGTTTGCCTACGACCGACCCCGTAACATTTGAAGTCACCGATTGGGCCACAGAAAAGTCTAGTAGTTTTAGTTTGCCATCATCACTTAAAATTAGATTGTCGGGTGTGAAGTCTCTATGCACTACTGGCGGTGTTTGATTGTGTAGATATTGCAAAATCAAGCACATCTGCCGCGCCAGGTCTTCAATGGCTGCAAGGGGTAGCTTGCCTTTCGATTCTACATAGTCTTTTAGGGTGACACCATCTAACTTTTCCAAGACCAGATAGGCCCTGTGGTCT
>CALRJJ020000375.1:0-5628 GCA_943367505.1 Flavobacterium psychrophilum
CTTATAGCAGGTACAGTAACTTTTGCAAGAATGAGCTTCATGGTGGAAGCTTAGCACAGCCTTCTGAAGGGCGAAAGTTTGAATCTCCGCTGACGTGATTGGGCCGGTTTACTTGATCGTAAATCCACTGACTTGCGCACCCAATTTACTGTCTGTTGAATACTCAAGTTCAATATCGGCGCCCCAGAACGTATCGTTCTTAACTACGTTTTGCATGAAATTAGTGAAGCTTTGGGGTGAGCTTGCCTGCCTTTGGCAATATCCTATTGTAGTCACCGCTGCTGTCACATCATTCCAATTCAAATACGAGGCTGCTCTGCTGGATTGGGTTTCTCCGCAGAATAAGCTATCGTCTTTGAAGGTGAGCTGCTCATCAGTAGTTGTTGACACGGGGCCTGTATTCGCCTCGGATGCTGAGCCGCTGGTGCTGCCGCTTCTATTGCTGGTGACCGGGCCGCCGCTGTAAGAATCTGAAAATCCGCTTGGGGCTGGCGGCGTGCCTGTGCTATACCTGTCGCTGACTGGGTTTGCAGCTTTTAAGCCTCTTGTGACTTCATCCAGAAAAATTGAGCTAGTAAGGTTTTCTGTTTCGGGAGATTGCTTATTGTAGTTGTCGCTATCCTTTGAGAATTCTTGAGTCATGTTTTTCTCTCCGTTTAGAAAATCACTTGTGCCTTGCCATCGATGACTCAAAGATACGAAATTGCTTAGGCCGAATGGTGAATTATCCGTGACCAACTTGCTACCACTTTTGAGGCGACCTGTTTTGCTGCTGCAGGTTTGATTTACTTTGGCTTGGTCGATATAGTCATATGTGCTTGAGGCAAGTGGCCAGAATAATGACTGATCCTGAAAATCGACCTGCCGATATTCTTTATAAGCCTGGCGACGTTGTCGGAGAAACTTATGTTCTCACATCGGTTCTAGCCAAAGGTGGCATGGGTGTAGTTTTCAAAGCCCGGCACTTGCAACTAGAAAGAGTCTACGCTCTCAAGTTGCTGACGCCTATGCAGTCTAGCAGCGCCAATTGGCGACGCTTTGAGTTAGAGGCTAAGACCTTGGCTAAGCTAGAGCATAAGAATGTGGTGCAGATTTTCAATATGGGGGTTGATGCGCGAGGCTGCCCTTATTATGTGATGGAACTTTTGCAAGGTCAGTCGATGGCAGAGGCCTTGGAGAGGGGAGCGCCCCTGACTGTGCCACAGTTTATTCAGTCATTTTTGGATGTCTGTTCGGCTCTAAAGTTGGCTCACAGTAAGGGTATTGTCCATCGCGATATAAAGCCGTCTAATTTGATCTTGGTTGACTCTAATTCACCAGTGAAGCTTACTAAAGTAGTTGATTTCGGCATTGCCCGCTTGCTTGGTGTAGAGGGGCAAAGTGTACAGAGTCTCACTGCACCCGGAGAGATTTTCGGAAGCCCTTTGTATATGAGTCCAGAACAGACTTTGGGTCTACCTGTTACCAGTGCTTCTGATATTTATTCGCTAGGCTGCACTATGTATGAGGCTTTTACGGGCAGTCCACCGTTTAAGGGTCAGACTGCTCTCGCCACAATGATGATGCATCAAACCGATGCGATGCCTGAAATCTCGCGTCAAGATTGCACGAGCCGCGAGTTTGAGGTAATTGACCAGATTCTTGCTAAATGCATGGAGAAACAAGCATCAGATCGTTTTGAAACGGTCGGCGACATTATTGACTTGCTTGAAAATTTGATGCGTCAGCCCTCTGGCAGTGAACGCCAAGGCTTAACGCACTCCAATGATTCATCGGCATCGCCGAAGCTGATCAATAAATTTGCGAGCAACAGTAACTTACTGGACAGCACCGGTGGGCAAACCACTGGGCCTGTCTCAAGGGGAAATAGAAATACTGTTTATGCAGTCGGTGTTGCTCTATGTGTTGGCTTGGGCACCGTGATTGCTTTGTATTGCATTATGACGCAGCAGAGTAGGGCTAAAGTTGTCGTGCCGTCCAACAGCGACCTTACCAGGCATATCACTGGAGACAGAATATTGCCTGACTATGAAACCATCCTCAAACCAACAGAACCATTTGCTAATGGGACTAAGCCGGTTTCTTGGCTGGTTTCGCGCGGCGGCAGAACCTGGCGCGAGTTTGAGTTTCCCGCTGGTGAGCCGGTGGGATTTATTTGTTTAAACGGAACGAAAAAGGTTGCTGCCAGCGGACACATGCAGTGTCGACATGCTAAGAGTGTATCGTTTGATGCCTCTGATGTGCTGGCAGATGTGCCTAAGTTTTACGATCGATTTGATGATAGAGCTGTGGGGGCTTTGCAAGTAAAAAATTCAAAGACTCCACCTGCTATTAGCACCTTGGCTCGCTGGAAAAATCTGTCTTCTTTTGCTGTTGAGCGTTGCCTGCTAAGTGATTCATACCTTCGGGGTTTGGGTAGACTAAAGCGCTTGGAGGCTTTGTCACTGCTCCATTGCGATGTTTCAGCGGAGCCAATGATTGCTAGCGGTGTGTTATTTCGCATAAACTTATTGCAATTAGTTGATGTTCGAGAATCGGCAAAAATTCTTAAAGCCATCGAGAACAGAGAGAATATCAAAAGTCTCTCTGTTAGACGGGTAAATTTGAATGAGCAGGAACTGGCTTCGATAGCTACTTTGTCTAGGCTTGAAGATCTTGATTTGCGCAATACGAAGCTGCCAGAATCAGCTATGGCGACAGTTGCTAGGTTGCCTAACATGCGCTGGTTGCACCTTAGTGAAGCTAGGTTCGATGCTTCTACTTTGACCAGCCTTGTCAAATGTAAGAAGCTTGAATCTATCACTTTAGACAAGAATGTTTTATCTGCTGAACAGAAGCAGCAGTTAAAAGCAGCGCTGCCCGCTTTGGCTATTGGTGAAGACATAGAGTGAAATATTTGGCGCGCCAATAAATTGCCCATAGCGTCTGGCTATAATCACGGCAATTAGTGTGACTATGCGCTTTTCTACTCTTCGGTTGGGGAGTTCTACTGGTGTTTGAATTGAAGCTTATCCTGCTTCTGTTGTAGATGCTGGTATTCATTTTATTTTGAGAAATTAGTTATTTTAGTAAATTTGAAATAAAGCTTGTGTTGATTATTTGTTGAGCTAAATGCTGATAAGTAGTCATATTGGTGCGTATTTGCATTTTTCTACTTAAAGCTGAGCTAGTAGCAAATTTGTCAATCAAACTTGTATTGGTTAGCGAAGGTTCGCGAGCTTTCTCTTGCTCGATATCGCTAGCCGAGCGAGTTTTGATTTTGGTCAACCACGTAAGAACCGCATAGAAACAGGGCTAAAGCTATCGATAGCTAGTCTATTTGCTTGGATCTTGTGATAGCTGATGCGTAGCATAGATTTATCTTTCAACTCTCTTCAACTAAGCAGATGCAATAAACCTCTTCACGCACCCTTCTCACTCACGGCACTTCCCCGGCACAACTCCGTGTCAGGTCTGTAGCCGACATCGTTTGTTCGCCTTCTGGCAGGCAGACTAATCGAAAACTTTCGAAAGTTACTCATGACTCAGGCCACTGATCACGATGATACCTACCCCTTCCAGCGACACTTGTCTGCGCTTGCTCGTAGCAGTCTGGTCGTGTTCGCCCATGAAGTCGGTTATTACCAGCCGGTGAACGTGGACAGGCTCAGCAGCGATTTCTACAGGCTTGCCATGAAGGTCAGCAATTATTCGATCTTTTCGCACCTGGAGCAGCTTCACATGTTCTTCGAGCCGGACGCTGCTGAACTGTTGTTGCGCATGCCTAATAATTACTGGTTCTGGAAAGCGGTCTACGGTGGCTTTGTGAAGGCCGGAGTACGCGGTGCCAGAAAGCCAATTCCTCTAACTTGTGTGGCTGAGGGACTGGCTGAAGTCCGTCGCATCTACGGCAGCAAGTACAACCTGCACTTGGCCGTTTCCGACCTCAGTCCGTCACAGGTGGCCTCTCGCGCAGTCGCCGGCGTTCTCCTCGTGCGTTCCCGCCCGTCAGACCTCGATGAAATCGTGGTCAACCCGATCTTCGCGCCGTGGCCCCATCCCGAAGGCCACGTCTTCATGCCGGCAGATGCATTGGCTGCGGCCTTGCTCAAGACCAGTTAAGTCGGTACTAGATCTTCTACTGCCTGCAAGTCTCATCAATCAAGCTTCACCTTGAAAGGTTTCAAATGAACACCGTCATGAACACCAGCGACAGCGCCAACGTCATCACCATCGTCGGCGGCTCTGTGATCAGCTGCACCGTCGCTGCCATCGCCAAGCACCCCGACAGCGGCGTGATCGTGGCCATCGAGGGCAACCCCAATGGTTTCATCCCCACCAGCCTGCTCATCGGCGAACGCCGCAGCGACAAGGAGGCGCGCCGCGCTTTCCTGATCGAGAACGCCGGCCTGTTCCCCATCGAGGCTTTCGTCAAGGAAGCGCACATGCTGCCGGACGACTGCGTCGACCCGCGCAAGAAGCGCGCGCCGCGTGCCCGCATCGTGCTCGACGAAGAGGCCGTCCTCTTCATTCGCAAGCTGGAAGAGGACCAGCTCAACCTGGCGGCTCTGCAGCCCGGCACCATGATGAAGGCCTGTGTCATGCAGCCGCGCATGAAGAAGAACAGCGAAGGTGAAGGTCAGCACTTCATCGGCTACACCGTCGAGCTGGAGAACCTCTACATGGGCTTCCTGCACAAGTCGGAAGTGGTCGGTGAACTCAAGGACGGCGACTACATCGATGTCTGCGTGCTGTCTGCCGAGATGAACGGTGACCGCCCCCGCATCAGCGTCAGCCAGAAGGTGGCGCAGGCCAAGCTCGCCTTGGGCAGCGAAGTCAAAGCTGGCAGCAAGACCACCGGCCGCAACCTGCGCGCCGCCGAGGTGGAAGGCATCGAGGGCTTCACCATGGAGATCGGCAAGGGCAAGGGGGTGAAGGCCTTCCTGCCGCTCAGCGCCATCGAAGGCGACCCGGCTTCGTTGCTGAAAGGCAACCGTACGGCCAGGGTCACCGTGCTGCCGCTCACCTTGGGGCAGTACGTGCAGGTCACTCGCCGCGTCAACGTCGCCAATCTGGTGGCGCAGGTGGTGGCCAAGTTGGAGGCGGAAAAGCGCTCCTGAACCAAGGCATTGCCTGTAGGTCAGTTTTTCCACTGACCTGCTCTTTCAATCAATCAACTCTGCAAAGGATCGAAATGTCGCAGCAACATATCAACACGACCGCGCCCCTGCTCGACGACCGAGACGTCGTTGGTCACGAGCCGCCGCCGCCGTTTCCGAGATTGCAACCGCCTCCGCGCTTGAGCGACGAGGAATGGCAGGCACTCAATCGTGCCTTCGGCAAGGTGCATTTCGTCTACGACGGCAATGGCTTTCCGTACCTCTCCGTGCTCACCGAGTCGGGCACCATGTGCGATTCGGCCGAGCGCTTGCGCGCTCTGATGGAGCCGAACGCCGGTGCGGAACAAGCCTGAACAACTGCCCTCCTACAACCGCTACTTCAACTCGATTGGAAATCCATGAGCCAGTCCAATACTCAGCAAGCGGCCACCGCCAAGGCTTCGGCCAAGAGTTCTGCCGTGAACATCAACATCCGTGCTGGTGAAATCATCGGCGTCTTTGTCACCAACATCGCCAAGCATCCCGATGG
>CALRJJ020000376.1:0-5615 GCA_943367505.1 Flavobacterium psychrophilum
ACGCCCTGCATTTTGCCGACCTTCACAGAGGACATTAAATGACAGATCGTGCCATAGACCTCTCAATAGTGACAGGAGTGCCAGGCTGGCTCGGCTCCAACCTCGTCCAGGCCTTGCTAAAGGGGCTACCCGAAGAGACCACCTCCCAGAGCCCCGCTTTACGCAAGCCCCAAGCCCGTGCAGTCCGCGCCCTCTGCCTCAAAGGAAGCAATACAAACGAATTAGCCGAACTTGGCAGTGGTCTCAGCTTTACAAACGGGGACCTGACAACAGGCGAGGGTTTAGAGGCCCTGACAGAGGGAGCGCGGGGGGCGACAGTCTTCCATGTAGCTGGCGTGATCCACCCCAGCCATGGCCGCAAAGAATTTTACGACGTCAATTTCGAAGGCACCAAGCGCCTGCTTACTGCCGCAATTAACGCTGGCTGCAAGCGCTTCATTTACGTCTCGTCCAACTCACCGATCGGCTGCAACACCAGCTCGCAAGAAGCCGACATGTTTGATGAAAAATCGCCCTACAACCCTTATATGCACTACGGCCGCTCAAAAAAGATGGCCGAAGAGCTTGTAAATGCTGCTGGCCGCAAAAGCAGCTTAGAAACAGTAATTATCAGACCGCCATGGTTCTATGGCCCCCGCCAGCCTCTGCGCCAAACCATGTTTTTCTCAATGATTAAAAACGGCAAAATGCCCATTGTTGGCAGCGGCGAGAACCTCCGCTCAATGGCCTATGTGGACAATATCTGCCAGGGCCTGCTGCTCTGCCAGCAAGTAGAACAAGCAAAGGGAAAAACCTATTGGATCGCCGACCAGCGGCCTTACACAATGAATGAAATCGTCGACACAGTAGAACGAGTGCTAGAAAACGACTTTAATATCAAATGCAGCCACAAACGCATGCATCTGCCAAACTTGGCTAGCGACGTGGCATATATTGTTGACAGCACATTGCAGGGCTTCGGTCTCTACCATCAAAAATTCCACGTACTTTCAGAGATGAATAAAAATATCGCCTGTAAAATTGATTTAGCCCAAACTGAACTAGGTTACAATCCACAAATAGCCTTAGAAGAAGGAATGAGAAGAAGTATCAAATGGATTCTCGATCATGGTCAAACCATTTAAACTGCTAAAAAATTGAACGCGCAAAGTCAAAGAGAGTAGAACTGATGACCGGATCTAGCCCAAAGAAAGAAAGCAAAGCGACAAAAAAAGTGGCACCCGCGGCAACAGCGGATGTAAGCAAAGGCGCAACAAAAAAGGCAACGAAAAATGCTCCCGCGAAAGCAGCAAGCAAGGGCGCAGCCAAAGCAGCTGACAGCAAGCCTGCAGAGAAAAAATCCAGCAGCAAAACTCAAATAAACCCTACAGTCGCACCCGAAGCTATCAGCGCGGCCGCCCGACTGCTTGAGCTTTCCGACAATGGTAAGTGGAAAGAATTATACCCGCCCCTGGCTGACGAAAGTCGCTCACTCTCAGCCTTGCGCGCCGATCTCGCTGACGTTCCTGTTCTCTGCGCCGACGGTAAAGTTACCAATGTCTATCACAAGATAGAATCTGAAGCACTCTTAAAACGTCAAGACAAAGACATAATTTGGCGCTGCCTCACTCTGGTGCGCGAAGCCTACCTCAAACTAGAAACAGCAGAAACCGATGGCGCCCACCGCGGCTATCAGTGGAACATGAACTGGAAGCACACCCGGGCAGAACTAGACCAGGTCTACGAAGCATCTAAGATTCTCAAGTTAAGCTCTGATGAAATGCGCGATGCCATCATCGCCTCAATCTTCTCAGATGCAGTAAAAACTCGCGGCAATTTTATCATTCACAACATTCACGGCTCGCAAGCCGCAGCCCAAGCCCTTTCATATCTCTGGGATGATGGCCAGGAATGCATGAAATCGGTAGAGAGAATCGTCTTAGCTATTAAACAGCACCAAATAGCACCACCAAGCTTTATGGCTAACACCGTAGCAATAATGCTGAGCAAAAAACTCAACCTCGATCCCTTTGAGCGCTATAAGTTTAGCCCCGGCAATCCAGACCCACTGCGCAATCGCTACCAGCACCTGGTCTGCTCGATTCACAACAAAATCAAAAATCCATTCGACAAACGACACTTAACCAAAGATCTTGGTCTAATTAAGTTCACCCCTGATGAGCATGAAATTCTCAAGCTCATCGCCATTGATGAATGGTACGTGCCTCACCCCGATGTCGAGGGTTCAAAAATTGCCCACGCCCTGATTGCCGGCGACCATTCAATCAATTACAACAACCCTGATGGCTTTGCCAAAATTGCCTTAATCAGGGGCCCAGCCACAGAATCTATGTTTGAAGATGCCACCATATATGATTCACTAGAATCAGCCATGGCAAGCTTTGCCGATTCATTCAACATACTCCTGCCCGAAGTAAAGAACCTTGCCCTGGTGGGCATTCGACGCACCCAAATGGCGGTTATTCGCGTACTGCGCATCATGACCGAATTACTTAGTGGTGTCACTGTCGGCCCCAGAGACAGCCTGCACTTAATCACTGGCAGCGAAAGAGTTGAACTGGCCATGGAGCGAGCGAGACAGAAGCAACCAGATGTCTTTCATACAGATGCCGCTTTCAGTTCTGAAACTGGCCACAAGTATCGCAATCGTTCGATGGAGCGCGTTGGCTCAATATTGCAAGAATGGCAAAACGAGTATGGCGACATTCCCTTCAGCCCACGGCCAACAGGCCTGGTTGAGCCTGGCCCCGGCCGCCTACCGTTCTGGAATGTACCGCTAAAATACCCCAAACGCGGTAGCAATGGTGAGCAGCTAATCGACACATTGACTCATCACGAGCAAACACAATTCGCCTTCGCCATGAGAATCAGAGAAATTGCCGTGGAACTTCTGAGGGCTGAACAGTGGTTTTACAGCTAAACTGGCAAAAACTCGCCACTAAGGCTGCATACTCAAGAACCATTGTCACTGTTGCGCTGTCGCTATCATCTCTGTACACGCTCTGCTCGTCTTGCCAGGCTGCACCGGCAGGGGTTTCAGGCACGAATACAAATACTAATACAAATACGAAGACACAGACTAGCGCTGCAAAAAATGCCAAGGGCCAAATAGTGAATTTTCCCCGGGGCTTTTCAATCGGCACACTGACAATTAGTCAATCCAAAGGCAGACTAAACTCATTCACCCCATTAGGCCCGGCCCAGGGCCGCATGGTATTCAACGACAAAGACTACTACGCCCTCGATGCCAACCACTTATTTTTCCTGCACCCAGAAGCACTAAAAGACATTCCACCCGACTGCTTAGATAGCATTCGCATGCGCTTCTCCTCGTTTGATGACGCGGAAGATGGACTCTGCGACAAGGCTATGAAGTATGTAGCAGGTCTTACAGGCTTGAAAAAGCTCAACCTGGATCGTTCCGAAGTCACGGACGCAGGACTCTCCCAAGCCAAGACTTTAGTCAACTTAGAGAGCATCACTTTATTTTCAACCTTAGTAAAAGGCAAGGCCTTTAAAGACTTAGCCGGTCTAAAGAAACTGCATACCATCAACATACCACTGAATGAACTTACTCCTGACACCTACGAACTATTCAGCGCCTATCCCAAGCTAACCACCCTCGATGTTGGCCGCTGCCATCCGAGCGAACAAGCCATCAAAAGCATTGCCAAATGCACAAACTTGATTGACCTCGACGTTTCAGGAAACCGCACAGTAAACGATCGTACGATCAAATACCTCACGGCGTTGAAGCAGTTGAAATCTATTCGCTTATACGGCACCAATGTCTCCCTCAACGGTCTAGCAGAGCTAAAAGAGCTCCCCTTAAAGCAAATAGTGCTGCCCGAAAGAGAATACGAGAAAGACAAGCTAGATGCTGTGAGCAAGCTCTTTCCGCACACGAATTTGATTAAAAAGGGCCATAGCAAACTCACTGGCGGCGACGAAGCAATTTTTGCACCGCTGCATTAGGATTGATTGCCGAGTTCGCTAGATTCTAGTCAATGATCGATGGGGTTGCAGCGTCATGTTAAATCGCCGACTTAAGCACTTGAAGCTTACGCTGATTCTATTCTGCTCCGCAACAATTATTCCAGTGTTCGCCAATGCAGAGTTTGATAGATACGACAAAGCTGGCTCTGAAGCATATGAGCACGGGAAATATGCCGAAGCAGAGAAATTATTTTCAAAGGGGCTAAAAGCAGCTGAACGATCAGGCCTTGACCAACTTGAAGTAGCTACGGCTCAAAACAACTTGGCTGAAGTCTACAGAGCTCAAGCCAAATACTCCAAGGCTGAACCGTTGTACAAGAACTCTTTGGCTATACGAGAGAAAGCACTGGGGCCAAATCATCCCGCTGTAGCGACAAGCCTGAACAACCTAGCTTTGCTCTATGTTACCCAAGGTCGATACGCCCAAGCTGAGTCATTATTCAAGCGGTCTCTAACAATCGTTGAAAAAACGCTTGGCCCCAATCACCTAGATGTATTGAAAAGTTTGAACAACCTAGCCATCGTCTACTACAAGCAACGCCGTTACCCAGCAGCAGAATCGCTATTAAAACGCTCTGTAAGCTTACGAGAAAAAACCCTTGGTCCAAATCACCGAGACGTGGCGACAAGTCTAAACAACCTGGCTGAAGTCTATTGCAAAAATGGTAAGTACACAGATGCAGAGCCTTTACTAAAACGCAGTATTGCAATTGACGAGAAAGCGCTCGGCAAAGATAACCCAAATTTAGCCACAGATCTAAACAATTTAGCTGACCTCTACAGAATCATTGGCAAGTACGCAGCAGCTGAGCCGTTGTATAAACGCTCTTTGGCAATTAGAGAGAGGGCGCTCGGTCCAGCCCACTCAGATGTAGCAGCAAGCTTAAACAACCTAGCGGTGCTCTATGGTGCGCAAGGAAAGTACGCAGTGGCAGAACCCTTGCATAAGCGCGCTCTAGCAATCGACGAGAAAGCACTAGGGCCAAATCACCCTGATGTAGCAACAGATCTAAGCAACCTAGCCTCGCTTTTACGAAAAACGAATAGGAAAGCAGAGGCCGCTAAACTAGAAGCGCGAGCTAATGCAATCATGACTGCCAACTACTCTTTACGGCCAATATTGAACAGGCAATAGAGTACTTCGTCTAGAGAAGGAGTATGGAAAACTGACTTTGCATTGCTGGTCTTGGTGCCATCATAGTACTCGCTTGTTTGGATATAGGAATCGGCAGAATTGTCGCGAACAGCATCCGTTGAACCGGCAAAAATAACGGCACCAGAATTACCATATGGCACTACGATTGGATTTTCCCGCGCGCAGTGAAGCTGGCCTACCACTGTAAAAGCGGAAGTGCTTGGATCATAGAGTTCAACAGTTGAGGTCAAATTTTCATCCGAGTCACTAAAGCTGCGGGTTGTGGATCCTCCAACGATCAAGACTTTTCCATTATGCAACTCTGCTACAGCATGACCGCGGCGTCGCTTGTTCATTACACCTGCGACACTAACGAGATTTAGCTTAGGATCAAATATCTCAGCTTGACGCAAGTCAATCGTGTCTTGTGGCGAGCTGCCACCAGTAATGAGTACACGACCATCATGCAAAAGCGTCATAGAAT
>CALRJJ020000377.1:0-5611 GCA_943367505.1 Flavobacterium psychrophilum
AAACCTCGGAGTTCCAGGAGCGACGGGTAAATCAAGCCGCAATCGCAGATCACTCAAGCTTGTTGGTTGGAACGGTGCCAATTCTGCAGGCCCGTCGCTCGGGATGCTCCCTAGCGGAGCCTGTGGCAGTTGACAGTTAGCCAAATAGCTATCGGCCCGAGCTGCTGAGCTAATTTGGCTCGCAAGAACTATCAATGGTATTAGAAGTTTTAGCTGCATATCCTATTGTCAAATCTTGAACTATTCAGGGGAGATCATGCTTAGTTGGCATTTTCTGTAAAGTGCGAGCATGACTTTCGTTGTAGTCATTCTACTTTGGGCCTGCTGAATCCTGCCCAACACTTACGAAACTGACCGATTGCAAGCCAAGCCTTAAACCCTACTGTCTATGCTGAGTACAATAACAGGAGTTAAGCAATGCTTGGACGCGGATTTGGATTATTTGTGTATGCCACCATTTTGTTAATGGTGATTGTTGCTTTTCTCTTTGGAATTCTTTCGTGGCTCAAGGTTCCAGTGGGAACAACAGTCGATTGGATTATTGGTGTTGCGTCAGCATGGTGGTTGTTGATTATCACCACGGCTCCGTGGAATGTCTATTTTGAGTCGTTGTCGGTGCTTGATGAAGCTAACAATAGTAAGAAGGCTGGTATAGATTTTGATACTACTAAAGTCAAATTTGTCAAAAAGCTGAAGGCCGTGTCGCTAGTTCTGGCAATTGGCTTGCATGGCGTGTCTTCGCTCGTTTTGTTTTATCTATCGGCAGCTCATATTACGCCGGTTGGTTACTATGGGGCAGCAGCTGCGGCAATGCTGACGGTGCTGAGGCCAGCGCTTAGAGCTTATGAATATCTGTGGCAAAGGTTGAGAGAAATTAGGCAGAGCATTAGTTATCCGCGAGAAGATGTGATTCAACTGCGCGCGCGAATTGAAGCTCTTGAAGGCATGCAGCGCAATATCGATGTCTTGCTAGACACGCATAACCCGTCTAGCATACCGGCTCGTACAAATCGAGAGTTGTCAAATTTAAAGGCGATATTTGAAGACTTGGCGCAGAATTACACCAGATTATTGCAAGACAATCGAGCTGAGCATGAAACTCTTCGTCGCGAAGGGCAGAGTGCAATCAGTAAACTTTCCTCTGATAGCCAGTTCCTCGATCACGTCCGCGAGATTGTACGCATGATCAAGTCGGCCTAGGCGGGCAAAGCCCTTTGCCTGCCTGCCTAGCTGATTGAGTTTTAGTGCTCTGCAAATTCCATCATCACTTGGCCGTAGCGCTTACCAACGGCACCGCATACGATATCGCACAGCTGATAAATGGTCTCGTCTCCAATGCTGTAATAAACAAAAAGACCTTGCCTGCGCTTTTGTACTATGCCCTGCTCTGCTAACACTGAGAGGTGTTTGCTGACATTGGCCTGGCTCATGCCACTCAGTTCGCAGAGAGCTTGCACCGATTGTTCGCCATTAAATAGATGTTGCAGTATTTGCAATCTCGAGGCGTCAGAAAGGGCACGAAAGCGAGCCGCGACTATTTCTAGTGCTGGTCTTGATAGAAGTTTGTTCTTGTCTTTCACGATGAGAAACCCTGGTAATTATTTCCAGTTTACAACCGTATGGTTAATTCGGCAATCAACCTTAAGAACGATTCGCCATATAACCAATTGGTGATATAGTAATTTTATTGCACGAGATTTATTAGCAAGAGGGCTTAGCTATGTCAGAACTGTCCAATACCGCAACCTGTCAGCAAGTGGCCTGCGCCGAACTGGCTGCAAAAGTGGCAGATTCGGTTCTGCTAGATGTGCGCAGCCCAATCGAGTTCGAAACCGAACACATAGCCAACTCCATAAATGTGCCATTGAATGAGCTTGAGGCTCGTTTTGAGGAAGTGCCGCGAAAGGGCCAGCTGGTTGTTATATGTAGATCGGGCAAGCGCGCCGAGCGCGGTGCCTACGCTCTAATGGGTCGCGGTTTTCAGCCTCAGGTTCTTGAGGGCGGCATTGTTGCCTGGCGCAAGGCTGGCTTGCCGGTTAAAGAAGGCAAGAAAATGCTGCCGATTGAGCGTCAGATTCAGTTAGTGGTTGGTGTTGGAGTTTTGACCGGGGTGCTTCTTGGGGTTCTCGTCAATCCCTGGTTTCTCGTCATTCCTGGGTTCTTTGGCGCCGGGCTTACTTTTGCCGGCCTTTCCGGCTCCTGTGCTCTTGGCCTTCTACTGATGAATGCGCCGTGGAACCAGCTGCCGATTAGTGTCGCTCCAGCTAAATGCGACCAACCGCAAGCCAAAGGTGGAGAACCCAAGGCCAAGGGTGGTTGCTGTAGCTAGATTCGGCTTGGCTCAGGCCGAGGCGTAGAAATTTATCTAGATTGCAGATTATCTCTGTACGGCAATTACCTGGAACTCAATGAGTATCCAGCGGTCGTGCAGGAGAACACACGCTTAGGAGGAATCATGAAAGTGTCGACAGGTAAGGCCGAAAAGATTGTAATTGTCGGCGGGGTTGCTGGCGGAATGAGCGCAGCCGCTCGCGCTCGGCGCCTCTCCGAAGGTTCCGAGATTATCGTTTTTGAACGTAGTGGTTTTGTCTCCTACGCCAATTGCGGGTTGCCCTATTTTGTTGGCGGAGAAATCGAGTCGCAAGATCAGCTACTGGTGGCCACGCCCGAAGGCTTGAAGAAGAAGCTCAATCTCGATATTCGCATCAATCAAGAGGTTGTCTCTATAGATGCCGAGGCGAAGCTAGTTACAGTCATAGATAGACTAAGCGAGACGACTTACCAGGAAAGTTATGACCACCTAGTTTTGGCTATGGGTGCTGCTGCTATTAGACCAACTGTGCCAGGAATTGATTTCCCTGGGCTCTTTGCTCTGCGCAACATTGAAGATGTGGAGTCTATCCAATCATGGTTCGAGGCTCACAATCCGCGCACTGCTGTGGTCGCTGGCGGTGGTTTCATTGGCCTGGAAATGGCTGAGCAGCTTGTACGCCGCGGCCTTGATGTGACACTAGTAGATAGTAAAGATCAGGTTTTGGCACCACTTGATATTGAAATGGCAGAGCTTGTGCACAAAGAGTTAGCCAAGCAAGGTGTGAAAATTATCCTTGGCCAGGCGATTAATGGTTTCCTCGCTCCTGGTGCCCAGGCTCCTGAAGAAGACTCAACTGGAGAGGCTACTGAGATTGCTGCTGAGCACACGCCAAAATCGTGCTGGGTCCTAGCTGGTCAGCACAAGCCAATCCATGCCGATATTGTTATTCTCGGGCTGGGAATTAGACCAGAAGTAGCTCTTGCTCGCAATGCTGGATTAACCATTGGTGAGCGTGGTGGCATTCGGGTGGATGAAAATTTACGGACGAGCGCGGCTAATATCTGGGCAGTCGGTGATGCTATTGAAGTGCGCAACCCAGTCAGTGGCTCCTATACAATGATTGCTTTAGGTGGTCCCGCCAATCGCCAGGGTCGCATTGTGGCAGACAATATTTTAGGCGCCAATGAAAAATATAAAGGTACTTTAGGTACGGCTATTTTGCGCGTATTCGATTTAACAGTCGCATCTGTAGGTCTCAACGAGATGCAGTTGAAGCTCAGCAACATCGTTTATGATGCTGTCCATGTTCATCCTACTCAACATGCGGGCTACTACCCTGGCGCCGAGCGCCTCAATATCAAAGTTCTTTTCCATAAAGAAACCGGCCGCTTGCTTGGGGCTCAAATTGTTGGACAAGAAGGCGTAGACAAGCGCATCGACGTTCTTGCCACAGCGATGAAGGCCGGCCTGACCATCCGTGACCTGGCAGAGTTGGAGTTAGCCTACGCACCACCATTTGGTTCAGCCAAGGATGCCATAAATTTAGCGGGCATGACTGGTACTAATGTTTTAGATGGTTTCAGTGAGCAGGTGCAATGGCATCAAATCGATGAGTTGGGCCGAGCCGGTTACTGCATCGTTGATGTGCGTAGCAAGGGCGAACGAGAGCACGGCTTCATCCCTGGAAGTATCCATATTCCGCTGCCTGATTTGAGACTGCGAATTTCTGAAATACCAGCAGAGAAGCAAATTATCACTTATTGTCAAAGTGGACAGCGCTCATATAATGCCGCCTGCTTATTGAAGCAAAATGGTTTCAGGGTGAAGAATCTGTCTGGTGGTTATCTAACTTGGAGCTCGATGCAGAACAGCGCTGGCAAGCATGCTATCTGGCAAGAGCAAGTAGCTGCAGCTCTAGTCAGTTAAAAGACTTTTGAATTGAAGGATAGAATATGATTAAGGCAACGAATATGCCCAATAAAGGACGGCAAGCAATGGAAAACATGATTTGGATGGTGGGCTTCGTGCTCTTGTACTTCGCCTTGCAACTTTATATATTGCCGAAACTCGGCATCCCTACCTGAATGTCTCGTAGCTGCTCGGTCGAGCAGCCAAAGACAAAAACAGCTGAGCCAAAGCAAGATGAGTTTGTGCAACAACAATCAATTGAGTCAAACTCTGGGAACGGCAACCCGGCGAGTAAAGTCGACTAAGTTTAGTCGCGGCCTACTTGCCTGTACTCTACTGGCTCTTTTTGCGCAGACGGCTGAACTTAGTTTGTTTATTAGGCCTGTGCATGCTGCCGATACGTGTGCAATCGGCTCACCCTGCCTTACCGATCCAGCTTGTGTAGTTGTAGGCAATACCCACATTCTTGAATGGAAAAGTAAGACACCAGCCAAGATTGTGGTGATATGTATTCATGGACTAGGTCTCTGCGCCATGGCCTATAAGCCCTTGGCGAAACAATTTTCCGATGCGGGAATTGATGGCTATGGCATAAATGTTCGCGGTTTTGGACCTGATAGAGATAAGGCCGACCGTGCCAAGTTGAATTGTATTGATACCGTTGGTGATATCGGTAAGTTGTTGGTCGATATTCACAAACAGTATCCTGATTACAAAGTATTTTTAGTTGGGGAGTCTATGGGAGGGGCTCTGGCAATTAGAGCTGCTGCAGAGAATGCCGATCTCGTTGACGGAGTGGTTTGTTCTGCCCCTGCTTGGAAGTTGCTAAAGATGCAAAGCACTGCTGTCAAAGGTGTCTTTGAGCTTTATCTCTTTCATAGCCGTCGGCCTGGCATTGCTTCACGCGGTGTGATTAATCAAGCGACCAGCGACCATGAACTAGCAGAGCACTGGTTAACTGGGTCGTCGCACAAGATGAAACTTACACGCAAAGAAGCTTTCGACTTTGTGCGGTTCGTTTCCAAGACAGATAGTTATGCAAAAAAAATTGAGATGCCAGTGCTGGTGATGCAAGGGCTCGATGACCATCTAGTATCACCAAAGGCCGTAGCTGAACTCTTCGGTGATATGCCTGCTAGAAGTAAAGAGTTTCTGATCGATGCTAAAGGCGAGCATCTTTTGCTTGAGGAAGGAAATTTTTCACCAGCCTTGATAGAGAAATTGATTTCTTGGCTCAAGGCCGACCACCCTTCAGATCGGTCTCCCACACTGATTACTATGATCAACGAACAGTCACTACCAGCTCTCGAGGCTCACCGTTTGCAGCGCTTGCTGAAAGTAGCTAATAACAATTATGCTGATGGCAACTACACTGTTTGCTGGACCGGT
>CALRJJ020000378.1:0-5604 GCA_943367505.1 Flavobacterium psychrophilum
AACATGATGAATCTGCTACAAGTAGCTCAAGAAATCTCCCGCCGCTTGTATTCAATATTTCTCCCCGGACCAGACGGAAAGCGACCAGTCTACGGCGACCGCGATAAGTTTCAGAATGATCCCCACTGGAAGGAGAACATTCTCTTCTACGAATACTTCCATGCCGAAAATGGTAGCGGCCTTGGCGCTAGCCACCAAACCGGTTGGACAGGCCTGGTAGCACGCTTAATGCGACTGGAAGAGCTAATCACTCCTGACTTGTTGCTAAGCCCAGGTGCGGCAAGAAAAGCGAACCAGGCGCTAATGGCACACTGGACCGATAATGACTAGTTAAGACAATGACTAAATAAGACAATAACTAATTAAGGCAGTGTCACTAGACCGGTGCGATCGACGTCGATGGCCAGCGAGCGGGTGTCCATATGCACGTCAAAAGTAGCAGGCTGATCTGGCACTCCCTCTTTGGAAAAAGTGATTCCGCCAATCATACTAACTCCGTCAGGTAGAACAACTTCTTCAAGAGTACGAGAGCCGCTTCTAATGACATAAGCGGCACCTTTGCCCTCTGTCGATTGCCGCGATTCTACCGAAATATCGATGCCCAGCTCGGCAGCCATCTGCTTGGCCTTGCGAATATCTTTGACCAGATCATGGGCGGCATTGTTCAAAGCAAGGTGCCTGGAAGTGTAATCAACAACGCGATAACCAAAAAACGGCACAGCTATAAACATGGCAAGAAAAGCCAGGCTCTCTAGTTTGCGAATCAATGGCCATGCAAGAAAAACATTTTTCTTGCGACGACGCTGGCCAGCAGAACCGTCCTGAGACATCCGAGACTTCCTATAATTGAATTTAGGTCAAATACAGTATAGAACAAAAGCTAAGAGCAAGAGCGCTATGCTGTCTCTATGGCAGCATCTGACTGAAGACCCAAATCTTCAATCATTTTGTCCCGCATGGCAAATTTCTGAATCTTTCCTGTAACTGTCATGGGAAATTCAGAGACAAACCTAACGTATCGTGGCACTTTAAAATGCGCCACTTGCTCTCTCAACCAACCAAGCAGTTCAGCCTCACTAATTACAGCACCACTCTTTACCGTCACCCAGAGGGCGACTTCTTCACCCAAACGACGGTCTGGCACTCCAAATACTTGCGCCTGCGCCACAGCCTGGTGAGCATGCAAGACTTCTTCGATTTCGCGCGGATAGATATTTTCGCCACCGCGAATAATCATGTCTTTCTTCCGCCCAGTAATATGCAAGTAGCCTTGAGCATTCATCACGCCCAAGTCCCCGGAATGAAGCCAACCAGCTGCATCAATACAATTGGTGGTGGCTTCAGGATCTTGCCAATAGCCAAGCATAATGCCATGACCGCGGCAACAAATTTCACCCTGGGCACCGCGCGGCAAAATCTTGCCCGAATCATCTACCAGTTTCACTTCTACACCAGGAATAGCTCTACCCACGGTGGTCGCTCTGGTTTCAAGAGAATCATGAATAGTAGTAGCAGTCATCAGCGGCGAAACTTCAGTGAGACCGTAAAGAATGACTACATCAGCAACATGCATTTCGCTGGCAACCCGTCGCATCAATTGCACCGGACATGGTGCACCAGCAAGAAAACCACCTTGCAAACTAGAGTAGTCAAAGGAAGTGAACTGACTGTGCTCCAGCTGGGCTATAAACATAGTGGGAACACCAGAAAGATGGGTGCAGCGCTCAGCTTGAACGGCCTTCATCACAGTTAATTCTTCGAAATAGGGCCCCGGCAATACTAATGTTCCACCGACAGAAAATGTCGCCAAAGCCGAACTAACCATGCCACCACAATGATAGAAAGGCATAGGCACACAGAATCTTGAGGTTGTGTTCAAAGCCATAGCACGGGCTGCAAACAGACCATTGTTGAGAAGATTGTGATGAGAGAGAGTGACGCCCTTCGGAAATCCAGTTGTACCCGAGGTGTACTGAATATTTACGGCGTGATCAAACTGCACCAAATTCTGCCGCTGCTGAAGCTGGTCAGAACTGGTCAGTTCAGCCAGGCTTATAAACTTGTCCCAACCATGAACAAAGCGCTTATCATCACTAAAAGTTTGCTGCTGGCCATCAATAGTGACGGCGGGCATAACGACAATATTCTTCAACGCCCCAGGAAGGCTTTGAGCCTTAGTGGCAACCGCATCAGAAGTAGCAAATAAGTGGGGTGCCAACTCTTCTAGCATCTCTAAATAGTTGCTCGAACGATTAGCCGGAATAGCAAAAAGCAGTTTAACTCCAGCCTGACTCAAGACATAATCAAGCTCGCCACTGCGGTATGCTGGATTGATATTAACCAGAATTGCACCAATTCGAGCAGCGGCATAAAGCACTGTAAGCCAGCGCCAGTTGTTAGCAGACCAGATACCGACTCGATCGCCTTGCTCGATACCTTGGGCCATCATCGCCCGAGCCAAGACTTCGCTCTCAGCTTTGAACTGAGCGTAGGTCAGGCGTTTATTCTCAAGACAACTAACAATCGCTTCGTGCTCTGGCTGCTGCTGGCAAATCAGGTCAAGATGCTCAGCTAAGGTAAAGCCTAGAAGCTCAGTACATATGCCAAAATCGTAACTGAGTGGCTGCTGAAAATTCAGGCCACCATCACATGCTTTTGTCTCTGTTGTTGCTACCAATGTATCTGCGTGCCCAATTTCCTGTTACATAGGAACGATATCAGAGCCGCCAAGAATAAGAATTTTGTCTGCGCTGGAAGGCAATCTATGACGCTCACGTACTATCTTGCTATCAAAAGCAGGTCTAGTTTTGCTTCTGCGACTTTTGATAGAAACAGCATGATCAGCCTTGTTGAGATAGTCAACAGCTTGATCAATAGAAGAATCGGTAGCGTTGCGAATTCCGGGTGTGTTAACCGCAATCAAATTAGTGTAATCAGAATTGCTTGCCAGTGCCTCAGCAGCAAAGGCTGAAGATGAAAGAGCTACTAGTGCTGCAGCAGTGAACTGTTTCAGACCGTGGATCATTTAAGACTGCCCCTTTACCTTCTGTAAATTGCGTCACTCACTGAGTATAAGCGTGAGTTTGGCTGTTGAAAAGCATTGTGCAAATCTATTAACAATTCCATGAGCGAATTATAATCAAGCAAGAGGCTGTCAAGATGAGCTTCTTGGGCAAATTGCTTGGTCTTGGGCCCGACAAAGGCAAGCAGTATGAGCAAATTCTATTGATAGCGCTGCCCCTTGAAATCTATATATCCACCCTCATGCCGGGGTGTGTCGCTAGCGTGGGTCCAGTGAATCACACCACCTTTGTTGTTCCAAATATATTCACCGTGCACAGTTACGATATCGCCGGCTTCGACAGGGACGCTCGGGGCCCGGCTGACATTATGAGCTACCAAGATTGTTGAACCGTTTGAGAGTTGCAGAAGAAATTTCTCGTGCTTCTCCCCTTTGTCATCCGGGCGCAGCATGCGTTTCACCGGCAGTGTGCAAGTGACTTGAACATGACTGGCTCGATTATTCTGAGCCGCGGCCACTTCGGTTTCATTAGTATCCGCATTCGGAGCAAGCTTGGTGTAACTGGCAGGTCGCTCGATTGTATTGGTTGAGGGAGAACAACCAGTGAAGACCAGGCTGCAAGGAAGAGTCAAAATTGCTGCCTGGCAAAGCAGCTTTAGCCATACTCGCGAATGCATTAATTACACAGACCTTAAATACTGAGAAAGAAAGCATACTCGATTGATATGCAAAACCGCTATACCAAGCTCAAAGCTAAGCCCAGAAATGATTTTGAAGCACTAAAGCGTGAGCAAAATATCCTCAAAGCCACGTAACAACGCCAAAAGTTTGGTAAACTGGCACTATGGCTCTTCTTCAGAGCAGCAGAGGCATCAGGAGCACTAAAAATTGTCGATACTTTCGTCAATTTATCTCACCGGCGGATCTATAGATCCCGCTCAGCTGTCACATTCGGCAGCTATTAGCAATAACATTGCTAACAATATTTCGGCGCCCGATTGGCGCACTTTCGCCCTGACAAGACTGCAAAACCACGGCCTCAGAGTGGTTAACCCCCTAGAATTTGCCTGGTCCGAGACCGATGTAGATTTTCTCGATGCCATTGAAATTGCCGGTTCTTCTGACCAAAGGGTGCAGAGAGCCCTTGAGCTGATCGACCAGAGCGATGGCCTCTTGGCCAATCTAGAAAGGCCCAGCTATGGCGCAGCGATGGAGATGTTCTATGCCCATAGACGGGGCAAGATGGTGACCGTAGTTGGCCCCTCACCCTTTAACCCTTGGGTACTTTCGCACTCTCAAGCTCGCTTTAACGAACTCGATCACGCTTTGCAATATATTATTGGTCAGCAGCCCCAGGCCGACCCAGTAGATTGGGCCGTTAAATATGAAGCGCTTTTGTCTGAGCGCTATGAGCAGATGCCTCACGCTGGAGAGCCTGACTATAAGTTTATGGGCGGTAACTTACCTGTCTTAGTGGTTGCACCCCATGCCACAGCAAACTGGCGGGAAGGCGAATTTCACGAGCAAGAGTCATTTACAGGCAGTATGTCGGCCTTGCTTAATCGCATGACCGGCTGCCATACATTAATGAGCAACTATTGCATGGTGGCCGACCCCTGTTGGTATTTAGAAACTCCGTTTCGGCGCGTCTTTAGCGATGTCATCAAGGCGGGCAAAGTGGGCCTGGTGGTGATGCTGATGGGCTCAACCTGGCAAGAAGCACCAGGAGTCCAAATTTCAGCTTATGGTGAATCTTTAGGGGCTGAAGAATACGAACGTCGGCTCAAACTCAAGCTCTGCGAATTGGAAGCCATTGGTGCTCGTAGTTTTGATCATTTCCTCAGACCTTTCGCCGATTATGCCGCTAGCGAGCTCAATGTACCAGTTGTGATTATCCGCTTGCATAAGCGTTATCGCATGCCGCGCTTGCAATCTATGCAATTCCTCAGAGCAACTGAACTAATTGCCTCTTTTATTGCTGAAGCTGGTAATGAGCTTGCCAGCATGATTATCTAAATTATGAAAAACAATATTGTTCTTACCACCTGCGCTCAATCAGAAGCAGAGTCGCTGGCAGAAAAACTAGTTGAAGATGGCCTTGTAGCCTGCGTCAACATCATTGACAAAGTGCAATCAGTTTACCGATGGCAAGGAAAAATCGTGAAAGATCACGAATGCTTGCTTGTAATGAAATCCTCGAGCATCGTTTACGATAGACTGCAACAGCGCATAAAAGAAATTCACTCTTACGAAGTTCCAGAAATAATTTCACTTGATATAGAAAACGGATATGCACCTTATCTGGAATGGCTTAATTTAGCACTAAAGTAAATCAGGACTAAATTTACGGCTTATGGCATCAAAAACTGAAAAGACGATAATTGATGTCTTCTGGCGACGGGTGGAGAGCAATAGCGAACGCCCAGCTGTTTTGCACAAAGTACAAGGGATTTATCAGCCAATAATCTGGCGCGAACATGGTCGCGTCATCGAGCTGGCCATGGGTGGACTAGCCAAACTAGGCATTAGTAGCGAAGCTCATCTAGCGATACTGTCACTACCTTCGCCCAAATGGACTTGGG
>CALRJJ020000379.1:0-5594 GCA_943367505.1 Flavobacterium psychrophilum
ACTGATCTCTTTATACGGTAACGAGTTCGCGTTCTACCACTTTAGTTTCTACTTTGTGGCGATCGTGAGCAGCTCTGCGTGGACGTCTGAGATGGTCCATGAAGCGCTTGTGAGCGAGAGTGTCGATTTGGGTCTGTGAGGTCTTATCAGGAACTGACAATACAAACTCTGAATTGCCTTCTTCTACTTTAGGCTCTTGATTGTGCTTGCCTACAAGATAGAGGTAGCCGCCGCGTGTTGAATAAACGTAATGAATCATGCCGCCTGCCTTTCTAGAATTCTCTTAGATGCCTGGAGAGATATAACCAACGTACTTAAGAACTGGACTTTGAACTGAATGAGAACTTTGCCATGTTCTCCCTCGATTCGAGTGTAAGTGCATTTCACTCAAATGTACATCATGAAATACTAAGTGCGCTCTGATGTTTCAAAGAGAAAACATAACATTCTCTGAACAATTCGCCTTAGCGGCGTGTAATACCGCTATGTGAATTGGCTTGAGGAGCCGTTTCCGGAATAGTTAAGGCGTTCTCTTGTTCAATTATCTTGGCAGCCAGGTCATTGCCGACGACCACGGTGACTGAGCTTTCGATATTGCCAACAGACGCATTGACTATATCGCCTATACTCCCCAAATCAGTTCGAACTAAACTCGCGTCTTCTGGATTGGCTTTCTGAGCGATAATTCGCGTACGTTTAATTCCTTCTTCAAACTCTAAGTTGGCTTGTTGCACTGATACGTTTCGGTAGCCGCGCACACCTAAAAGTTTTGCCACTTTGCGACCCATACCTTCGGTGGAGCTTGAGTTTTCGACCGATATGCGTATGTCGTCTTTTGATGATTCTACGAAGTTGGCACCATTCAGTTTTGCCACCATTTTGCGTATATCAGACGGAGCAACTACCCAGTTGCCGTTGGGCGAAAACGTGCCAGGCATCATTGTTAAGAGCTGGTTAGACTTTGGAACGCCTCGGACAAAGTTGGCCATTCCCATCATGTCTTGAATGCTCATATCAGTACTTATGTATTGTTGCGCTATGTCAAGAAGCTTAGGCAAATGCGACCAGCTGTCGGGTCTGAGGGCCTTGTCGAGTACTGCGCGCAAGAAGATTGATTGACGTTGTACGCGGCCGATGTCGCCGAGAGCGTCGTGACGGAAGCGCACAAAGCCCATGGCTTGATTGCCTGTAAGGGTGTGCATGCCAGGCTCCAGGTCGATTTTGAGCTTGGCGGTCCAGTCCATGTATTGCATCTTCTTGGGAACTTCGACCGTAATTCCCCCCAGTTCATTGACCAGATCTACCAGGCCGTGAACGTTGAGAACTACATAATGATCGATCTTGGTGTCGTCCAGAAAGCCGCTGACAGTCTCTATTGCCAGGTTCTGTCCACCAATGGCATTGGCAGCGTTGATCTTTTGTATGCCATTGCCGGGGATGCGCACTTCGGTGTCGCGCGGAATTGAAATTACTCTAAGGGAGTTGGAAACCGGGTCGAGGCGGGCCACGAGGATGGTGTCTGAGCGGCCGGTGAAAGCGTCTTTATCTATCTTTTGTTTACGACGGCCCATATCGGTGTAAACCACGTCTACGCCCAAAAAGAGCACTGTGGTGGGTTCCCGCAGGGTGGCGATGCGAAGCTGTGGTGGAATTAACTGTGGCCGGGTTACAAGCGTGGCAAAATAGCCCGCGCCAACCCCAACTACGGCGCAGAGAATAAAAATAAGGAGCCAGTAGCTTGGTTTCAATGTAACCTGAGGATGCCTGCAAACTTGGTTATTATACGTGCTGTTATTAGTGATGATATTACTGACGTCTTTTCTGACGTTTTAAATCCCCGATGGAAACCCTAATTCGATGAGTAGCCCAGCAAAAGTGCTCGCTATTAATTTTGGCGGTATTGGAGACGAGGTTCTTTTCCTTCCAACCTTGGAGAGAATAAAAGAATTGGCGCCTGACTGCGAACTTACGCTCTTGGTTGAGCCGAGGTCAAAGTCGGTGATGGAAGTCACCAACCTGATCGACAAGATTATTACTTTTGATATCAAAAAGAAGCCGCTCACTCCTTTTGACCTTATAGCGCTCACCATGCTGCTTCGCAAGGGCGGCTATGACATGGTGATTTCGTCTGGGTCTTCGCCCATGGTGGCAATGTTACTTTTTTTATCGGGCATAAAATTGCGCGTTGGTTACGATGCGGGCTCACCGGTAAAGTCGCTTTTAACCCACCCAGTAAAGCTTTTGCGTGAGCAATATGCCGCTGACATGTACCATGATCTGACTAAGGGCATGGCCAACTATCTGCGGCGCAAGGCTAACCCTAATGCTTCTATAAGAGATATTGACGACACTTATCAAGTGCCAAAGATTACTCTCAAGGCCGATTCGCTGGCGGCCATGAAAGCCTTCTTAGAGGAAGGCCTGAAAAACACTGTCACCACTACTGATACTAATCAGATTGATACTAGACCGGTGAAGACTGTTTTGATTCACCCAGGCACATCGCAAATGGCAGTGAGCAAGGGCATTATCAAACACTGGTCTTCGGAGAATTGGCTGGCATTTATCAGACTATTGCAGAATCAAAAAGATCAGCCTTTCCAAACCCGCGTGATTTTGTGCGGCGGGCCTGACGATAAAGAAGTTGTGGCTGGCTTGGAGAAGTTGCTGAAGGCCGATGAAGGCAAGGGCTCTGGCAATAACGGCTCGGGTGCAAGCGGGGATGGTGCAAACGAAAATGGTTCAAGCGGCTCATCCGCTGGCGCCGCTCCATATATAAGTGCTGTGGGCAAAACCAAGGGCTTGGCTGATCTGGCGGCTCTGACGAGCCTATGTGATGTTCTCGTGTGCGTTGACTCGGCTCCCATGCACATTGGCGTGGGGCTCAATAAAAATCTCGTGGCCCTGTTTGGACCCACCGATCCCAAATTGCTTATTCCAAATCAGAAGAACTTTAAAGTCTTAGCCGATCGGCCAGAATCTAATTCTTCGCCGCCTCGATCGCTGCAAGACGGGCTTGGCGTTCGGCTTCATCCTGAAACCGTTTACCAGTCTTTGTTGGATCTGCTCCGGGCAGAGTCAAGCCAATAAAGCTATCGGGGAACTGCTCATTGATGATGCGGTCAATTTCGTGGCCGCCCGGTCCGATTATGGCAAAGAGGGCGTCGACCACTTCGGGGTCAAACTGAGTGCCGCACATCTTTCTGATTTCGATCATGGCCTTTTCGTGGCCAATCGACTTTCTGTAAGGGCGGTCTGTGGTCATGGCGTCGTAGGCGTCTGAGACCAAAATGATGCGGGCGCCCACCGGAATGTCGGCTCCGGACAGGCCATCGGGGTAGCCTTCGCCGTTGTAGTACTCATGGTGGTGTTTGACATACTCGCGGGCGCGCACGAGGCCGCGCAAATCGCCGATGATTTCGGCAGATTTGACCGGGTGCTTGCACATGATTTCTTTTTCTTCGGCGCTGAGCTTGTCGGGCTTCCACAAAATAGACTCAGGAACGCCGATTTTGCCGATGTCGTGGAGGATGCCTCCTAGTTCGACGTCACGCAGCTCTTCATCGGTCAGGCCCATTTGGCGGCCAATCAATACAGCAATGCGGCTTACCCGCAGGGAGTGGCCAGCGGTGTAGTCGCATTTAGCGTCGAGGGCATCGGCTAATGCACGGATGGTTCCTACTGAGACTGACTCTAGTTCGGCGATGGCGACCTTGAGCTCGCCCAGCAGGCGGTCGTTACTTTCTTTCAGCTCGAAGGCCTCAAGAGCGCGGCGCACAGTCAGTTTTAGCTCGTCGGCGTCCCAGGGTTTGGCAATATATTTATAGACTGACCCGGCGTTGATGGCGTCTACGAGGGCCTGCACATCGGTGTAGCCGGTCAAAAGAATTTTAATGGTATCGGGGCAGACGCCAAGAGAGGCTTCAAGAAGCTGAACGCCAGTCATGTTTGGCATACGTTGGTCGGTGATAATCAGGCTAATGTACTCTTTTTTCAGTACTTCCAGGCCTTCCGCGCCGCTCTGGGCCTCAATTATGTCGTGCTCTTCAGAGAGTACGCGCCTCAATAAGCGGAGATTCGGAACCTCATCATCCACTACTAATATTTTGTGGCGGCGCATTGCTTTCCTCTTTAGTCCGGTTCACTCAGGCTTTCAGCCAATTGCTTGGTTATAGCCTGGAGCGGCAAGCGCACATAGAACGTTGTGCCTTGGCCCATAACACTATCAAACCAGATTTGACCACCATGTCGCTCTATTATTGAGTGACATATAGACAAACCTAACCCCGTCCCCTGACCAACAGCCTTGGTAGTGAAGAAGGGATCAAAGATTTTACTCCGAACCTCCTCTTTAATACCACCCCCGCAGTCAGTTATTACGACCAATACAGAGCCATCATTCTGATCGGACAGCTCAGTTCTAATTTTCAGGGCAGGTGTGGGCGTGCCCGGCGGCAGGGCCTCGGCGGCTGTATTCATGGCCTGGGCGGCGTTGCTGAGCAGGTTCATCCAGACCTGGTTAAGTTGGCCCGGATAGCACAAAACCGGCGGAATCTGCGCGTAGTCTGCCTCTACAGGAATTTTGTCGCGGCCGTAGTATTGCGAGAGAATTTTCATGGTCGACTCGAGTCCTTCTTGAATCGAGGCTTCTTTGAGCTCGGCCTCATCAAGTCGGCTGAAGCTCTTGAGGTCGCGGATGATATGGCGGATGCGCTCGGCCCCTTCGTTCAAATCAGCAATGATATTGTCGAGGTCGCTTACCAGAAAGTCGTATTTGAGCTTGTTCTTGAGGTCGTCGACGGGTTTGCGCTGTTCTGCTGGCAACTCATCGATGGCCGAAATTACTTTTTTAAGCTCTTCGACATACTGCTTCAGGTATGGCAGGTTGCCGTGCACAAAGTTAATGGGATTATTCAATTCGTGGGCAATACCGGCCACCAGGCGACCAAGCGATGCCATTTTCTCCTGGTGAATGAGCTGCGACTGGATGGTCTTCAGCTCGATGTTCTTGCTGTCTAAGTTGAGGTTCTTGGTGACTAAGTCTTTGTTCTTGCGCGAGAGCTGCGAAACCAGATTGGCGTGCTCGACGGCCACGGCCACTTGCCCGGCCACAACTTTTGTCAGCACGACATCAGATTCGGTGAAGGTGCGGGTTGGCGATTTGTCGGCCAGCATGAAGACTCCGCGGCTTTCATCACCGTACATCATTGGTTGAATGACCAGAGTCTTGAAGCCAAGGGCCTTAATCTCAGCGGCAATCGGAGCAAAAAACGGCTCCTCAGCCGGGTCATGAAAGAGAAAAGTCTTGACCTTGGCGCCGCCGCTATCGCGCTCGTAATTGCCTTTATAGTCGAGGATGAATTGGGCAATGTCAGCGCTTAGCACTGGGCCGGCGTTGTGCTCGCGGGTTTCTTCAACCACTACGGGGGCATAGACCGACCAAGAACCAGAGGCTGTGGGGCTAGCCCCGCCTGCTCCAATTTTTACTTGGGCCGGACAAATCAATGCCACCAGATCGGTTTGCACAGCCTGGGCCAATTGCACCACTGCTGTTTCAAAAATTTTGTCTAACTCTAAAGTAGAGCGCACACCTT
>CALRJJ020000380.1:0-5593 GCA_943367505.1 Flavobacterium psychrophilum
GCCTCACTGCCTATGGTGGCATAGACATTATCGTTAACAACGCTGGCATGGCCATACCGGGGAAATTTGAAGCTCTCTCTATGTCAGACTGGAGGCGGCTCTTTGAAGTCAATTTCTTCACCCCACTGGCTCTCACCTACGCAGCCCTGCCTCATTTGAAAAAATCGAATGCTGGCAAGATCGTCAACGTGGCATCGGTAGCTGGAAAAATATCTTTTCCTGGCAGTGTCAGCTATTGCTCAAGCAAGTTTGCCCTGACTGGGCTTTCTGAGGGCTTGGCCGCCGAAATTGGTAATTTCATTGATGTCATTACGGTTTGCCCAGGCTGGGTGCGCACCGAATTTTTTGAGAAAAACGCTGTAGCCGGGCAGAAAAACCCAACCCTGATTGCTGAGCGCCAGGATCTCAGCGGCGTGCTCATGAAGCACGTGCTCAGCATCAGCACCAGGCAATGCGCCAGCGACATAGAAAAAGCACTCGCCCGCGGTGGATCTCACGAGCTAATCCTCACTCTTCCTGGTCAATTTGCCGAACGCCTCCATGGCGTGGCGCCAGGCCTGATGCGCTTTATTGCTCGAGGCATACCGGCTGAGTTTCCGCAGAAGAAATAAAAGATAGCTATTGCACCGGAAGGGGATCAGTGATTTCCCGGTGTCATTTTGAATATGGCGAAAGTATTGTAAGAAACATCCGAACTACCTAGCATTTAGTTCAGTCTTACCACTAACAATTACCAAGCAGACCATTATTAGCTCGTCTTCGCTTCAAGCAGAGGGCGCTGATTTTGCTCGGCACCTTCGAGGAGAATTATGGAAGCCAAGTCCCCAAATTTACAGGACGGTGCAGCACCAGCAGTGCTGCAACAAAAAGAAACCCCAGCTTCAGCTTCCATTGAAATTAGCCTGCTTGCCTTAGCGCTGGCAACATTCGTTGCATGCGCAGCATATTTATCACCATTACTATTTTACGGTCTATCGGTCTTCCCATTCTCCACTCCAATAGTGCAACTTATAACTACATTGCCAACAGAAATAATGCCAAAGCTTGAAGATCCAGGGACACGACTGGCTGAGGCATTACATTTGGAAAGCGTTTCAACAACCAGCGCCAGCCCTACAGTAGTTAGGGTAAATAATCTCGCTATGCTGGAGGCTCTTTACGATGTCATTTCCAGAGGGACGGAATTGTCTCTGATAGCATTCGGCAGTTTCTTCATCCTCGCAACTCTCTTTCACAGTCGCAACGCTAGGCACCTAGCTGCAACCGTAGTAAAAATGAGTCATACAAACATATTGAGAGATCCAATAACTATGCACTGCCTGGATAAAGGCACAAGAATAATTTGCGCTGGAATTATGGTGCCAGTGGTAATGAAATGGTTGATTACCCTAGCCAGAGATGCAGCTCCATTTATTTGAGTGATAAATGTCGGCAGAATTTGCCGGAATTTACAAGGGCAATCACTAAGGCAGTGACTTCAAGATTCAAAGGCAGTTATGGACAGCCTTTAAAGAACAGAAGAGCAAAAAAGCACTAGTATTTCGGTGAGAAAAGCTATTCCATATACTTCGAGCGAATCAACTGCACCCGACGATCTAGAGTCACTGCTTCCGTTGAGCGGTTAGTCTTGCGCAAAAGTTCTGCATAATTCTCTAGGCAAGCTGCTACATAAGCGTGCTCAGGTCCAAGGGCCCGCTCCCAAATTTCGATAGCACGCCGGTATAGACTCTCAGCCCGAGCGTGGTTGCCGTGTTGATGGTAAAGCCAACCCAAATTATTGAGACTTTCAGCCACTTTCGGATGATCGGGGCTAAGCACCCGCTCGCGAATGGCCAGAGCACGGCGATGCATCGGTTCAGCTTGTTCAAACTGCTCTTTTGCTAAAAACAATGAGGCAAGATTGTTCAAGGCGTTGGCTACATTAGGATGATCATTACCATGAACTCGTTCTTCAATTTTTAAGACCCGCCTGAATAGAGGTTCAGCGTCAGCACGGCGCCCCTGCTCAGCATAAATATTGGCCAAAGAATTGAGAATTTCAATCAAGCTACTGTCTTCTAGGCCCAAATAGCGCTCTCTAATCTTCAAGCCACGGCGCAAGACTTCCTCAGCTTCATTAAAACGACTGAGAGTCATATAGAGATCACCCAGATTACTGAGCGCGGAGGCTATATTAAGGTGCTCAGGACCGAGCACCTTTTCTTGTAAACTCAAAGCCCTTTTAAATAAGGGCTCAGCGTCAGCATACTTGCCTTGAGCCAGATAGACCAGACCAAGATGATTTAGAGCCGCCGCCACGTCAGGGTGATCAACAGCTAGAAGCCGCTCGCGCATGGCCAGAGCCTTAATAAATAGCTCTTCTGCCTCCTCAAAACGACTGTCGTGATAGAGCAAAAGGCCAAGCGAAATATAGTAATCGGCCAAATCTGGGTGATCTGGGCCGAGCGACTGCTCCATATCTGGTAGAAGCCGCAAAAGGGCGTCTACATTCTCATCGATGGACATGACTATCGTGGGTCCGCGGTTACTTTCCTCTACCTTCATTTATTTTCTACCAGTGCAAGGGGATCTTCTAAACCTTTCTCAGTCGATGCGTTCATATATGAAGGCACCCTTTGGTTTTGCCCAAGTAATTTTTGAAATATCCCTATGCCCTGAGCGCTTATAGACTTTATCTATTTATCGCGCTCACCGCTCACCAGGGTCGCTTGGGCCGCGGCCAAACGTGCCACTGGCACACGGAAAGGTGAGCAACTAACATAAGTAAGGCCCAGCTTATGAGCGAAGGCGATTGACTGCGGTTCACCGCCGTGTTCGCCACAGATGCCCAGCTTCAGGTCAGGCTTTGTTTTACGACCCAAATCGACGGCTATCTGCATGAGCTTACCGACCCCGTCAAAGTCTAAAACCTCAAAGGGATTGCTGTTCAGTACTTTTTCTTTAGTACCAAGACAATCAACTCCATCAAGGTAGCGCTGCAGGAATTTGCCTTCAGCGTCATCGCGGGAATAGCCGAAAGTCATCTGGGTGAGATCGTTGGTGCCGAAGCTAAAGAATTCAGCATATTCAGCAATGGCATCAGCAGTGAGGCAAGCACGAGGAATCTCGATCATGGTGCCGAATTTGTAGACAATCTCACAGCCTTCGCGCGCCATAACTTCTTTAGCTACGGCTTCGAGCTGCAGTCTGGCAAATTTCAGCTCGTTAACATGACCAACAAGGGGAATCATTATTTCGGGCAAGACTTCTAGGCCTTGTTTCTTCACGGCAATAGCAGCTTCAAATATAGCCTGTACCTGCATCTTATTGATGCCAGGGTAAAGCAAGCCAAGGCGGCAACCGCGCAGCCCCATCATCGGATTAGCCTCTTTCAGCTCTCCGACTTTTTTAAGCAGCAATTCTTTTTCGCGCAGTTCTGGCCCCTTGGTGCCTTTGGCGCGCATGGTGGCAACTTCATCGATGAGGTGTTCTTCTTTGGGCAAGAACTCGTGTAATGGCGGATCAAGTAGACGGATGGTGACAGGCAGCCCAGCCATGGCTTGGAAGATACCGGTAAAGTCTTGCCTTTGCATAGGCAAAAGCTTAGCCAGGGCCTCTTCCCGCTCTAAATCAGTATTAGACAAGATCATCTGTTGCATTACAGGAAGCCGATCTTGGGCCATAAACATATGCTCTGTTCGACACAAGCCAATACCTTGAGCACCGAATTCACGAGCCAGTTTGGCATCTTCAGGGGTGTCAGCGTTAGTGCGAATCAGCAGTGTTCTTACCTGATCAGCCCACTGAAGCAATGTTTTAAAGTCTTGTGAGAAATCGGGATCGTGGGTGATGATCTGTCCTTCGAAAATCTCGCCAGTTGAACCATCAATTGAAATCAAATCGCCTTTCTTGAAGAGCTTAGTGCCAACATACATTTCTTCGCGGTCAAGATCGATTTTCAAAGCCTCACAGCCAGCAACGCAGGGCTTGCCCATGCCGCGAGCAACTACAGCTGCGTGGCTGGTCATGCCACCGCGGCTGGTGATCACACCTTGAGATGGAACAATGCCATGGATATCATCTGGACAGGTCTCGATTCTAATCAAGATAACCTTAAGACCTTGACTGGCCATTTTTTCTGCTTCATCAGGATTGAAAATAATTTTACCGATGGCCGCGCCAGGAGAGGCATTGAGACCAGTGGCAATCAGTCGATTTTCTTTCTTAGCCTTAGCTTTGTCTTCAGCAATAAACGAAGGCAAAAGCAATTGGTTCAGTTGCATTGGCTCAACTCGATTGAGAGCTTCTTCGCGAGTGAGAATGCCTTCCGTTACCATATCAACAGCAACTTTCACGGCTGCAGCGGCAGTGCGCTTACCGCTTCTGGTCTGCAATAAGTAGAGCTTGCCTTGCTCAATCGTAAACTCAATATCTTGCATATCGCGGTAATACTGTTCAAGACGTCCGACATTGGCTAAGAGCTCTTCGTATACGCTGGGCATTCCTTTTGCCATATCAGATATTTTTAGTGGAGTGCGAGTGCCTGCCACCACATCTTCACCCTGAGCATTTACGAGATACTCACCATACAGAAGCTTTTCGCCTGTACTAGGGTTACGAGTGAAACATACACCGGTAGCCGACGTATCATCAAAGTTACCAAACACCATTGACTGCACATTTACAGCAGTGCCGAGGTTGTGGTCAATCTTATTGAGATTGCGGTAATAGATTGCCCGGCTGTTATTCCATGATCTAAATACGGCTTCGATAGCGCCTTGCAGTTGTTCTTTAGCATCTTGGGGGAAAGGCTTGCCTGAACGAGTTTGCACTAGTGCCTTGAACTGCTCAACCAAATTTTTCAAATTATCGACAGTGAACTCAGCGTCACTTTCAATTTTGAGATCATCTTTCAAATCTTCTAGCAAGTCTTCAAAACTGTCCTTGCTAATCTCAAGCACAACACTACCGTACATAGCAATGAAGCGACGATAGCTATCCCAGGCAAAGCGCGCATTGCTAGTCAAAGCAGTTATTGATTCGACCGTCTTATCATTGAGACCGAGATTCAAAATCGTATCCATCATGCCTGGCATAGAGAACTTAGCGCCAGAGCGAACGGAAAGAAGCAACGGATTTTTCAGATCGCCAAGGTTACGACCAACTTTTTTCTCTACATGGGCTAGCTCGACCATCACTTCGTCAAACAAACCAGGAGGCATTGTTTGTGAATTCTCTGTATATTCGCGGCAGCATGAAGTGAGTATGGTCAAACCAGGTGGAACGTTGACCCCGGAGTGGGTCATTTCAGCCAGTCCAGCCCCCTTACCACCAAGTAAGTCTTTCATAGCATCACGATTGCCAGCAAAAGCATCAAAGCCTTCCTCAAAAAGATAAACGCGCTTTGCTAATTTGAGCTGCGCATATTTATCCTTCAATTGAGCTTGACTGCTCTCTGTCATACTCACCATGATTTCTCTCTCCATTGTTGGTTTGGGGCTAGATTCGGGTCAAGATTCTAAGTTTAGTCGTCGCGGATATTCATATAAATTTCGGAAGATGTTTCTTCTATGGCCTTAGCTGAAACGTCTAGGATATGGCATTTTAGCTCTCT
>CALRJJ020000381.1:0-5568 GCA_943367505.1 Flavobacterium psychrophilum
AAGACCCAAAAACCAAGCATGATACCCACGCCATCTGGTTCAACTTCTTCGAGCGCTGGGGCTACGAAGGCCGCCATCTGCAAGCAGCGAAGCCACACGTAAAGGGCTTGCTGGATAAGCTAAAAATGCAGTGAGAAAGAAATGAAAAAGCACGAGCATTGGAGCGACGATAAAGCTAAAAAGCAGTCATCACGAAACCAAGAAAATAGCCCAATCACTTATGGCAGCGGGCCAACCTCTGGCCCAGCCGTACTGGTTCTGATTTGCATAGTAGTCTTGTTTTTTGGCACTGTCTCAGTCTTCATATTCGGCGAGAACCAGCGCAATGAGAAAATCAAGAGCGATCTAGTAGCCGCCGACAAAGCATTTGCCGCAGCAGACTACAAAAGCGCTGAAGCCAATTACTTAGTAGTAATAAAAAATTATCCACTGACCAACCCAACTAATTCAGCCGCAAGCAAAAAGCACAACACCTTTCAAGATGAGAACCACGCATACGCTGTAGAAAAGCTTGCTCTAAGCCAAGTAGCGCAACAAAAATATGATGAAGCCCAAAAGAATTTAGACAGAGCTCTAGACCTGCACATACAGTTTATCGACAACAGCCCTCGGCAACGTCGCCGTCGCAAGGACGACGAGAGCCGCTCAACACGCCGAATCAGTCGCCCAGATCAAGAAGCAATACATATTTTGCGAATTCTCAACAATGAAAGCCAAGTACTCTATTTAGAAAACAAAAAAGAAGAAGTGCCAAAGCTACTTGATAGAAATTGGACTGTTGTCTTTGCCAAAGAGCCGATTCAGAAGATACAAGACCGCGTCTGTAGCAAGGTACTTCAGGCCCAGCTCAGCAGTCTAGAAAAACGCCAACTAAAGGCACAGGCAGAGACTCTGCGCAAACAGATCGACGAAACCAACCAGTGTTCGGCTGCGGAAAAAACAAGCAAGGCAATTGCCCTCTTGAAAGCACAACTGCCACCAGACAATGCCCAGCTTGGCAATTGTGATTTCGGGGTGTTTAGCTTGCAGTGAAGCTACAGTTTCTAACAATCAGTCCTGATGCTGTGTTTCAGCTTTAACCTCAGGTGGATCATTTAGCACCTACTGGTTTGACCCCGCCGTTGGAAGAGTTATATTCAAAGCTAAACTCAATGTCCACTGTTTTTTCGCGGCTGCCTTCAGGAAACTTCAACGGACCGACGCCCTTGATTGCCTTCAGGGCAGCCTCATTAACCGATTCAAGAGTATGAGGTTCGACAATCTTTATGTCAAAAACCTCTCCTGATCGATTGATTTTGAACAAAGTCATTAGGTTATAGCTTTCAGTCAACTTTGGAGGATGCCATCCTCTTCTAATTCGCATCTGCAAATCTGCCATAAATGGTCCGTAATTGACACCGTCGTCTCCTTTCAATACCTTACCGAAAGATGTCAGAGGAAGCTTCTGTTCTTTCAGATAATTCGCTCGAGCGCTTTGCTCCTCAAGGGCACGCCCCAAGCTGGTTATGCGTTGCTGCAGTGCATCAGGCTTTGCGCCAGCCTTGTAATCGGCTTCTATGCCACTATAAGCATCCAGATAGCTTTTGATACCAACACCGCGTTGACCAGCCGCTTCAATTTTATGCAACAGGCTATCTAGCTTAGTTCTAAAATCACTTTGCTCCACTTGGACTTTAGCATCAGTGGCTTCACCAGCCTCTGCTGGACCGCTGAAACTAAAAATAATTATTAGGCATAAAAGAACAAGCATCAGGTTCCTGAATAACGATGCCAATCAACTTGGCAAGATTGTGAAGATGCATTATAGCCTGTGCACAAGCATTATCAAAAAGCCCAAACCTCAAGTCGAAGGCACGTCAATCTTTTGATCCTGATTGCACCTTCACAAGTTCTGTTTTCTTAACACCTGGTTTTTCATTAATCAACTCTGAAGTCGGCTTGCTTGTCGGTGGGTTGAATGGAGCAAGTGCAACAGCTTCGCCAGTGGCAATTGACACCTGGATCGCTTCAATAATACGAATGTCTGCTAGACCTTCAAAACCAGATGGCCTTGGCTCATCACCGCAAAGGACACAACCGCTAAAGTGAATCAGCTCTGGGGCGAACTGGTCTCTCTTTCCAGTTACCAGCGAATGCTCGCGTTTGCCTTCTTTGAGTTCAAATCCAGTTTCATCAGCATACTCGTACGCTGGGTCAACACGAATGCTACCCTTGGTGCCCACAACTTCATAGTGAGAAACTTGCTGACAGCCAAAACTACAAACGAACGATGCAATTCTGTCATTGGGGAACTTCATGATTACGGCTACTGATTCGTCAATCTCTTCGAAGCGAAAATCTGTTCCATTAGTAGCCAAAGCCATTAGTTCAATAGGCTCTTCTTGAAAAACATAGCGGGCGGCATTTATGCAGTAGATACCGATGTCGTACAATGGCCCACCACCATGCTCTCTCTGTGTACGAATATTTTCTTCACGGACTTGCAGAGTGAAGGAAGAATTGAAAAGTTTTGGAATGCCTATCTTGCCCAGCTCAAGAGCCTCAACTGTCTTCATATTGGTGCGCTCAAAGTGCAAGCGGTAAGCCACCATTAGTTTGACATTATTAGATTTTGCCGCGGCAATCATCTGTTTGCAATCGTCTTTTAACGTAGCCATAGGCTTTTCACAAAGTACATGAATACCAGCATTGGCGGCTGCGATAGCGTATTTTTTATGCATGTCATTAGGCAAAGCAATATATACAGCATCAAATGTATTGCTTCTTAAGGCAGTCTCGTACTCATCATATGAGAAACAGTTTTTGACACCATATCTTTCAGAGAGTTCATGAAGTTTTTCGGGATCACTGCTTATCAGGGCTGTCAATTCGGAATTCTCAGTTGCATGCTCAAAAGCTGGTAATACGGCCACTTGAGCGATGTGACCGAGGCCAACCACTGCATATCGAACTCTAGACGACTTCATTCCTTCACCTCTGTGTTGTTTCCCTCGCCGACTGGAGTGAGCACTAAAGGTTCCCGCAAATTTTCATAACAAGTAAGCCACAATGTGGCAATCAGGGCGATTAACCAGGAAGAATTGACAAGCCCCACACTAAGGGGCAAGCGCTTGCTTAATCTTCGGCACGTTGCCATCAATGGCAATGGCGCGCTCAATTAGCTTTTCATACTCTGCTGAATTGCCAATGCCCTTGTAGTCGCTGGCAAGGTTACGCAAATCAGAAGCAACTATTGGATGGTCATGCCCCAACTGCTCTTCCTCAATGGCTAGAGCTCGCTTGTGGGCAACAATAGCTTTATCGAACTGGCGACGGGCTGCATATAGCAATCCAAGCCCAATCAAGCTCTCTGCTACTTCTGGATCGTTAGGACCAGCAAGTTTTTCCCGCAAAGCAAGAGACTGCAAGAATAGGCTTTCACTCTCGTCATAGTTTCCTTGAGAGTAGTAAGAAGAGGCCAGCTGACTTATGGCTCTAGCATGTTCTAACGATTGTGGATTTGGCTCCAAGGCTGCAGAATGCTCGTTCGACTCCCGTTCCCGAGCCTCAATCTCCGACAGCTTCTGCAACTGAGAATTCACTGAGCTGAATGCTCTACTCACGGCCGATGTCAGTGCCCCTTGAGTAGTGCTCGTGCATGCAATCACAAGAAAAAGCCAGCAGGGTGCAATTAATGCCACCAGAGAGCGAAACCACCGGCTCGACTGGAAGAGAAAAATTAGTGAAGCGAAAAACAGGAACAGAAAGAAGTAGCCGAGGCCATCAGGGCATCCCAAAACACATGCAATAAGCACAAAAAGGACAATAAGGAACAATGGATACATCCACACAATCAAGGCGAACCAGATTGGTGGGGCATCAAAAAACCGGAAGGCTTCTTCCGTTATTTTCACAGGGCTAGAAGGTTGATCGTCCATGTATCTATTGTCCCAGAAACTGACAGCCCATTTCAGGAAAAGCCCTATTGATTTTCGCTACGCCCAGGCGCACAATCTTGCTCCGGCTTCGCGAGGTGGTTATGGGCAAGCATTATAGACAGGGAGATGTGCTCGTAGAAGCTATAGAAGAGCTTCCGGCTAGCGCCATTGAGCAAGAGCCTAGAGAAAGAATTATTTTAGCCACTAGTGCAACCACCGGGCATGCGCACGCAATAGCCGGCAGTGACGCCCGTGCTTTTCAGGCACAAGGTATGCTCTATATAGAGATACTGGCACAGACCGAGCTTAAACACGATGAGCACGCGCCGGTCAAACTATCACCAGGTTTTTACCGCGTGAGGCGACAGCGAGAGTACCTGCCTGAGGGTCCAAGCATTGTTAGGGACTGAGAACCAGATTGAGAAAAGTCTCGTAAACGCAGCACAATTGCGAGACTACTCCAGAGCGCTGATGCAGCGCATTACCAGCGGCGCTAAACGGCCCCGCAAAGAAGTCGAGGGGTCAATTGCCGACGTCTATAAAAGCATAGGCCTAGACACTCCGACAGTGGTCTGGTGCCGCAGCCCACGCGAAATAAGCGCCTTGATTCGGCTACTGCGCATACTTATAATTCAGCAACAGCGCAAACCCGAGGGCGAGGCTATGGAAGCCTTTCTCAAAGCCATGAAAGGGCATCAGAACCAGCCTGAGTTTAAAGAACTGATGGGCAGCTTCACCCAGCAAATAAACTTCAATACAAGGCACCCAACCACCTTCGGTCAAAGCATCCACGGTAAGCTCACGAGCTATCTTATACGCGACCTCTCAGCGGAGCTGAGCAGCACTTTTGACAGCGGATGCAACATTGATAGCAGACTTCAAATCGAGTCGACTTTGCGTGCAAGCCTACGTCAGCGCTTAGATGCAATCAAAGATTTCATGGTCAGCAATGGCTACATGAGAGCATCAAAGAACAAAACAATTGAAAACACACTAAAGAAAATATTGCAGCATTTAATAGAGACAGCTGAGCCGCAAGACAGTAATAGCGATGTGAGCAAGATAGATTTTTTTGAGAGTTGGGGTGCTTGGGACTTCTACTGGATAGCAGCTTACGAGTTTGCGCAGGTGGCACCGGAACTGAACTTCAAAGCCACAATCAGACAGAGCGAACTGAATAACTGGCTAACAATGGTAGACAGCGCCCTGACCTACCAACTATTTGAGCACTTCGCCTTTATCTGCGAGCATCCAAAGTCATTTCTAACTGATGAGAACGGCAACTTACACAACTCTGCCGGACCGGCTCTGTGCTTTGCCGACGGAGACAAGTATTTTGCCTGGCATGGTTGTCTTGTACCAGACTGGGTTATAGAAAGAAAACGCTTCATTACACCAGTACTCATCGATCAACAAAACAATGTAGAGATGCGTCGAGTTCTAATAGATATCTACGGATGGGAGCGCTATCTCAAGAATTCTCGCTTAAAAAAACTGCACCAAGACAACTACGGTGTGCTCTACTGCAAAGATCTCGGCGGCCGCTACTGGCAGTCGATCTTTGTTGTGGAAGTGCTTAATGCAACACCCGAGCCTGATGGAAAGAAACGCCGCTATCTCTTGCGAGTTCCACCGCATATGAAAACAGCGA
>CALRJJ020000382.1:0-5568 GCA_943367505.1 Flavobacterium psychrophilum
ATGTGCTAAAGAGCTTTAAATTGACATTGCACGATGTCATTACGGCCCTGGCAAATAACAATGTTAACGCTGGTGGTAACTTCATTGAGCGCGGTGGCGAAGAGATTATTATTCGCGGCCTGGGAAGAATCGATACTATTGCCGATATCAAAAATATCGTACTGAAGTCGGTCGGCGGCACTCCCGTAAAGGTTGGCCAAATTGCTGAGGTTGAGATTGGCCCAGCATTTAGACGTGGTTCCTCCTCTATGGATGGCAAAGGTGAGACTGTTACCGGTATGGTGATGACTCGCAAAGGCGTGAATACCAAAGCCGTCGTCGATCGTGTCCGTCATCGCTTAGAAGAGATCAAAAGTGAACTGCCCACCGGTGTCACTCTAGTTACTTACTATGATCAAAGTGCCTTAGTCGACAAGACAATCGAAACGGTAAAAGAAGTATTGATGCTGGGTGGTTCGCTGGTCATACTGGTTTTGGGCTGCATCCTCTTGCATATTCCTTGCGCCATTATCGTCGCTGTGGTCATTCCGTTGGCCCTTTTATTCAGTTTCATCATGATGAAGTTTACTGGTCTTACGGCTAATTTGATGACTCTGGGAGCCGTTGACTTTGGTGTCATTGTCGACGCTGGTGTGGTCATGGTCGAAAACGTTTTCCGCCATCTGGCCGAAGAGCAAGAGAAGGTAGAGAAAGGCGAATCAACTAAAGAAGAATTAGAGAAGAATCGCCTAAAAATTGTCTACAACGCTGCTAAAGAAGTGGGCAATCCTATCTTCTTTGCCATTGTCATTATTATTGCCGTTTACCTTCCTCTCTTTACTCTTGAAGGGGTTGAGGGGCGCATGTTTACACCGCTGGCCCTCAATTATATTTATGCTCTGACTGGTGCCTTGATGGTCTCGCTGACAGTGATACCGGTATTGTGTTACTGGTTCTTGCGCGGCGACATAAAAGAGCGTCATAATCCTTTTATTGAATGGGCCAAAGGCCTTGTTGAACCAGCTCTTAAGCGTTCAATCGTCAAACCGAAAATGACTATTGTCGTTTCCCTTGCAGTTCTTTGCGCCGGCTTCTCTATCTTCCCTTTCCTCGGTTCTGAGTTTATACCGAGCCTTGATGAAGGCTCAATTTTGTTGCGCACCAAACTTTCTCCTAGTGTCTCTCATACTGAGTCGCGGCGCATTGCTACCACCGTAGAGAAGACCATAAAAGAGTTTCCTGAAGTAAGTGTCGTAGTCTCGCGTATCGGCCGCTCTGGCATGGGCGGAGACCTTGAAGGTATCGACAATGCCGACGTTTATGTGGGCCTCAAGCCTAAAAGTGAGTGGAAGACAACCCATGACAAAGAAGCACTAGTAAATGCTATGGCTGCTCGTCTTGATGGTATTCCTGGTCTTGTCTATAGCTTCTCCCAGCCAATTGCCGACATGATCGATGACTTAATTGCCGGTATTAAAGCCGATCTCGGCATTAAAGTATTTGGCGATGATCTGGTTACCATAGATTCAATCGCTGGCCAAATTGAGCACATTGTCAGCAAGGTGCGAGGAGCGGCTGACTTGCAGCGTGAGCACATTTTGGGCTTGCCGCAACTCAATATCAAGTTGAAACGCGATGTTATTGCTCGCTATGGTTTGAACGTTGATGACGTTCAGGAAGTTATCGAGACAGCTTTGGCTGGAAAAGAAGTAACTGAGGTGCTTGAGGGTACCAAGCGCTTTGGCCTTTTGGTGCGCTTCCCCTTGCAGTTCCGCGATACCCAAGAAGATATTGAGTCGATCTTGGTTGATACTCCTGGTGGTGGCAAGGTGCCGCTTAAGCAATTGGCTGACATTCAGAATACTCGCGGTACCGTTATGATCAATCGTGAAGATGGTCAAAGGCGTACTGCTGTTCTTGCTAATGTGCGCGGACGAGATCTCGGCAGCTTTGTTGAAGAAGCACAAAAGCAAGTTAATGCCCAAATCAAGCTACCCAAGGGCTACCATATTGTCTGGGGCGGACAATTTGAAAATCAACAGAGAGCCATGGCCCGTCTCGCTATTGTTGTGCCAGTGGTGTTACTACTTATTTTTATATTGCTTTTCGCCTCATTTAATTCCCTGCGCAATGCCGCCTTGATTATGCTCAACGTACCATTTGCCATCATTGGTGGTATCTTCTCCCTGCTCATTTCTAACCAGCCAATTTCTGTTCCAGCTATCATTGGATTCATTGCCCTGTTTGGTGTAGCTGTGCAGAATGGTGTGATCATGGTGAGCTATATGAGTCAGATGCAAAAGCAAGGTATGAATGTAGAAGATGCGGTGGTGGAAGGGGTAAAAGTGCGGCTTAGGCCTGTGCTAATGACCGCTCTTGTGGCCATGGTTGGCTTCTTACCTCTAATCTTCTCGCACGGTACCGGTGCTGAAGTGCAGCGCCCTCTGGCGACAGTGGTGCTGGGTGGCCTAGTGACGTCGACTATTTTGACTCTGATCGTGTTGCCGACTGTTTACACCTTGATTAATCGCAATGCCTACGACGACAAAAACCTCCATTAGTGATTCGCAGGCTATGGTTTCCCACAGCTTGCTCTGTATAAATGTGAATTTCATGTGTTTGCTATTGAACACAAATTGCTTAATGGCAACTCAGAAATGGCGGGTTTCCGCCGGTACCAAATTTGTCTTGTTAAATCAATATTTGTCGCAGCACTAACTGCTTGGTAAACCTGCCATAGTGATGCATCAATCAGAGGGCGAAGTCATGCCTCTGTGATTTAGCCACTCGGCCGCTCCTTAGACAACATCGGAAAAATATGGACACCAGTCAACCGCGCAATCTGCTGTTGAGCAGTTTGTCTCAGCTTATTATTGAAGATGTTTTAGCAGTCGCTGAACTCGTGCACATTGACATGGGCGAAGACGTTATTACACCTAACATGCCAATTGGTTTTGTCGATTTTATTGAGTCTGGTGTGCTCTCGCTGATTTCAGTGATGGCTGATGGCTCTCAAATTGAGCTGGCTCTTATCGGCCGTGAGGGCATGGCCGGCCTGCCGCTCCTTCTTGGCGTTGAGTCTGTTGGTCAGAAGCTTGCCTGCCAGGTCGATGCCACTGTTTGGCGCGTTAAAGGACAAGACTTTTTAGACCTGGTAAAGCGTCATCCGGAACTGGGTGAAATTTGTCAGCGTTATGCTGTGGCCATGTTTGAACAAGTGGCCATTACTATTGGTTGCAACCGCAGTCATCCAATAGATAAGCGTTATGTGCGTTGGCTTTTGTTGACTCATGACCGCTGTGATAGCGATAATTTCACTGCTACCCAGGGCTTTCTCGCCAGTATGTTAGGTGTCTCTCGCACGGCTGTGAACATTGCTGCTGGGGCCCTGCTTAAGTCTAAGTTGATTACTTATGTGCGGGGAAAAGTGACTATTCTAGACCGTGCCAGTTTAGAGCGTGCTTCTTGCGAATGTTATTACGCCATGGGCAAGTCATTTGAAACCCTCATGAACATTTCGTCTCTTTCAAAATAGATTCTCTCTATGTTGTAGCGCTATTGGTATCGACGGCGGTGCTGGTTAAGCAGATTTGCTCGGCCGCCAGTTGCTGAGGCTACAGACACCATCTTGGCACTCGCCAGCGCTGGTCTCTTTCTGCTCGTCGGCGTCGCTTGCAACTTCAGTTTGTTTAGAGTTTTGTTGCTTGGCGCAATTCAATTTGAAAAAATTGCATCTTGAAAATAGTTTAGAAAAACATTGCAAGTTCATAACAATACTGGCCCCCAGATAGAACCCATAAACCCGTTAGGTGTAGTCAACCAGGCCCTACGCTGTCTGTGCACTTGCCTTGTTGTTACTGACTAAAAGATGAGACGAAATTAGGAGAGCCGAGTTCCCCAGATTGGTTCGTTTAAGAATTCCCTCAAAACGCACAATTCAGAGGCTTTTGCTCTAAAATATGGGCAGTTTAAGGCTGCGGCCGATTCTGTTGAGGCTTAGAAATAAATGGTTGCTGCTAGAAAATCGTCACATATACAAAAAGTTTCGTACAGTCTTGCCTGCCGTCTAGCTCTAAGTCTGGCTCTCGCTCTACAGTTCTCCAGTCTGCCTGCTCTGGCCTCACTAGTTGAAATGAAACAAGCCGAAGGCAAACCGGTTCAAGCGTCTTTAGCTCTGCCAGTAGCAAACATTGGCAATTATCTTCTGCCCGATGGGCAAATTTCAGTCAATGGTCAGTTGGTCGAGGTCGGTGCCGTACCTGAATGGCTCTTCGACAGACACACTATATTGACCGGTACTCTCATTCGGCTAGACCTCGGTGCTGCCCCGGCCGCAACAGCAGCGGCAACTCCGACTAATGCCACAAACCCTTCCGCAGCCCCTTCCGTAAATCCTTCCGCTACTCAAGGTAGTGCTCAAGCTGTTGCTTCCAGTCGATTAGATGGCCTGGTCTACTTTAATGGTGGAGATTGGCTTAAGAATCTACGCACCAATCGCATTAGCGAAACGGTAGAAGCTGCCGATGGCAACACTTATGTTGGTCGTATCTCCACCGTCACAGCCGATAATCTCTCTATCGACACACTGCCAGGTCAGACTAGAACATTGGCTTTAGCCAATGTGAAAAATATCGTTTCGCCTTTCAGTTATCGCTTTAGCGCCCAGGCTAGTGACGTTAAGCTTTCACCAGACAATGGCATGACTACCTGTGATGCTTCCACTGCTACTTTCGCACTGGCTAGACCTCTAGGGCAGCCTCAATCGGCAATAGCGACGCAGTCGCGTCCCCGTATGTTTGGCGTTGCCAGCAAACCAGTTTTCACTCTACCTAAGTCAACCTTGGCCGGCACCGAGGGCGGTATCAGCAAAAGAGCAATTACGGCCATGATTACAGTTGATGCTGCTAATACCTTAGCGCCTATGATTGCTTTGCCACTAACCATGGCTCTCGGTCAAGGAAGAGCCGAAAACACATTGAACGGCTACACCACCATCAATCGTCTCAACGACTTTGTTTTCCAGATTCCGCTTGTAACTTCGCCCACAGCTAAGTTCTAGCTATACTCAACTGCTTGAAGCTGAGTGCTATTTCGCTGGCAAGCGAAAGGCTAAATCTCCAGTGGGCGACCGCAGGATTGCTCTAGGTCGGTATAAGCTTCTTGGTAAGCCCGAACAGCATCTAAATACTGACTGCGCACAGCAACGTTCGCTTGTTGCACCTGCAGTGTGGCAGTAATGTCTGATTGACCTACTTCATAACTGCGTCTAGCTAGCCTTGCTACTTCGTATGAGTCAGCCAGAATGTGCTCTTGATAGACTTTGAGCTTCTGCCTGGCCGCCAGTACATTGTTGTATGCCGATGAGACTTGGGCCGTAATTATGTTCTTTTGGGCACCTAGCTCATATTTCAGCTGCGTGGCTGTAGCTTTTAAGCGATAAATTTCGCCCTGGTTCCAATTGGTTATTGGCGACTCGGCAATAACTGTAAAGAATACCGAACTGACTTTGGGGCCGCTTGGAGCGTTTCCTGATACCGAGTTGCCAAAGCTGACCGATGGGTTCGGCACAACATTAGATATGGCTGTACG
>CALRJJ020000383.1:0-5566 GCA_943367505.1 Flavobacterium psychrophilum
GTTTGGCCCTCGATATTGAAATTGGAGGCACCAGTGCCGCAACAACACCGACAATGGAAAACGCGTCATGGAGCAAACTACCCGGCAAGAGAATAATTTAATTGCTAGCCCTAGTGCGGTGGCATAGGCATATAGACAGGAGGGGCACCAGCGAACTTTAGTTTTTCCGCAATAACTTCATCACTAATATTGTGAGGCTTGAGATAAACATAGTAGCTGTCATTGCGTTCAATTAAGTCATCCTTCGGCAAGCTTGATGGGCTTACCAACAGATCATTGGTAATGCGCACATGCATGTAGTAAGGGATGAGTTGAGCGTAACCGGGAACATTGGGCTTGAGACGGTAACGAAAGATTCGCTCAGAGCTAATTTGCGCCACGGCGGCAGTTGGCTTGTCTGCAGAATCTAGAGCAGTTTCTAGCCAACTATTTCCCAGCTGAACAAACACACGCACCACAGGTGTCATTACAAACATTGGCTTGTCGCGTTTGCTATTTCGCAAAAAGAGATCGAGTTCATAGCCGTCGGCAGTCATACGAATGTCTTTTACTCCGGCCTTTAAGTCTCCCATGGCCAGGTCTTCCAGGGCCTGCTTTCTGTCAAGTTGAGCATTAATTACACTCTGTTGGTAGCTCGCCACGGCAAGATTGGCCACATAAATGAGAGAGAGAAGCGGCAAAAGTATGAGTACAAAGCGACCAACATAGCGCTCAAAACCAACACCTAGGCGTACTTGCTCGCGAGCTACTTGCTGGGCTGAAATTGCATATATACTGTCGACGCGCTCATGGCTGACAATCTTTGCTTCTGCTCTATCAGACTTCAAAATAGCATCACTGATTTCAGCCACGCCAGACTTCATGGTTAAGACGCGATCAGCCAAAGCCGCAATGTCACGGTTATGGGTGACCAATATCATTGTTAGTTTATGGGCCTGCCGAATCTCCAGCAGCAATTTGAGAATCTCGACTTCTGTCTCTTCATCGAGATCGGCGGTTGGTTCATCGGCCAGCAGCACTTGCGGCGAATTAATCAAGGCTCTCGCAATGGCTACACGTCTTTGTTCACCACCAGATAACTCACCAGGATAAGAATCTATCCGCTCAGCCAAGCCGACTTGCTCAAGCAATACTCTGGCCCTAGCATAGGCAGCCTTCTCACTCAGGGCGCCGCTAACCATGGCTGGCAAGGCCACATTATCAATAGCCTTTAGAGTGGGCAACAGACTGGCAAACTGAAAAACGAAACCAATAGTTGAGTTGCGAAAATCGGCTCTGGCATTGTTTCCTTGCGCCCAAAGACTTGTCTCTGTGAATTTAACCAAACCACTTGTCGGTTTACTAATTCCGCCGATCATAGCAAGCAGGGTCGACTTGCCAGAGCCAGAGCTACCAACAATAGCTAAGAAACTGCCATCTTCCACAACAAAGCTGACATTGCTAACAGCGTTAATTGTCTTAGCAGAAGCGCCAACATAGCTCTTTGTCAAATTGCTAACAGTTAAAGGCATCAGCCACCCTCAAGCTGTATCAGAGCATATGGTTCGCTGGCAGTGACCTTTAAAGCCGGGAGTATGGCACCCAGCAGTCCACAAATTATTGTGAGCAGCATACAGAGAAGGGCAACAATCAAAATTTCGACAGGAGAAGACCAGCTAAATTCGATGTGCAAGGTTTCAAGGTAATAAACTAATGATCTTTGAAAAACAAGCAGAAGGGCAGTACCCAAGGCAATGCCACAAAGCCCTCCCATTCCAGTAGTAAAGCAAGATTCAGCGAGCAACATACTAACAATATTTGAGCGCCTAGAGCCTATGGCTGAAAGGAGACCAACTTCTCGTTTGCGCTCAGAGATAATTGCTGAGAACAAAAGGGCAATTACAATGGTGGAACCCAAAAGCACAAGTGATGCCATACCTAGCATGGCTGCTAGAAGAGCAGAAGTTGTCTGCCGTGTAGATGTGACAATCGTAGTACCGGTAATCACCTTAACGCCACTTAGCTGAGAAATAGCAAACTTGACCTGCTCGGGTGTCGTGCCAACAGACAGACGCACAAGTATGGCCGAACAGCGTTTGGGGTTGAAAGAAGGAATAGCGCATAAGCCTTTAATTTTGCCCTGAGCTAAATACTGAGCAGTCTCATTGGTAGCAAATATTGAATCGTCCAGCGGGCCAACACCACTTCGACCCAATTTGCCGTAAACAATTGCGGCCTGGTCGCATGGTTCTAATTCCTCACCCAAGGCCTGGCCTTGGCCGAGCCTGGCGCCGTATACAAGGTCGCCCTGGCGCATCTCACGAGGTAGCTTTTCCTTTAACCAGGGCAATACAGTAAAATCGCTCTTAGGGTCAAAGACAACTAAGTTGGCTCTATGCTCAGGCATATGAACCATCATCGGTATTCGATAGATGCTCTGAGCCGCAACTTTTTCAACTCCGTTAATTTGAGCAATGCGATCAAGTAAAGCCAAATCAATTGTCGATTCAGTCGGTTGCACCGTAAGCAGTGCACTGGTGATATTTACCAGTGCATCAGCAGGTACAACAACGAGATCGGCCCCCATCTGAGCGAAGCTGCGATTAATACTAGCTTCCACTCCGCGACCAACGATAACAGCGGCAAAGACTGCACCAGTCGCTAGCGCCACAGCCAAAATCAGCAACAAAGTACGCGTAGGCCGGCGCAAGATATTTTGACAGGCTAACTTTAGAAATAGTCCACTGGTGTTTCGTTTGGCACTGGTCATTTTCGGCTATCAACCAAGCCTAAAGAGTAGTACAGCGACTATTCTTCATATGCTCTTTCTTTGTTGGAATAATGACACAGTCATGATGCCCGCCAAAATTAGGCAAATAGCCCAGGGCTCGCAACGAATCATCCTGGGTGAAAACAAAAGCACCACTCTCTTGACGTTGGAAACCACTAAAGATCTGGAAGACGTACTTACCATCATAAGAGACAGCCATAGTCTGGCAATCTACACCGATATTCTTGAACTTTTTGATAATTTTCCAGGTTTTAGTATCAACTACACAGCAGCCGCTTTTTGCCGGTTTCTCATGCATAACAGAAACAAACATCTTAGAGCCATCCATCGAGAAGCAGAGATGGAAGGGGCTGGGGAAATCGCCTACCCACTCTGGGTCTTTGACAAAGGTGATGCGATTCCACTTACGTGGATCGGGGTCAGAAGTATCGTAAACAGCCATATTATTCTGCTCAATGTTGTTCATCATAGTGAAGAACTTTCCATCAGGTGAGAAGCCAGCCTCATGACCAACACACTTAACATCGTCAAACTTAATTTCCCAGGTATTGGGGTTCTCGTGCAGTTTGGTCACCTCAAGATTGTCAGGTGAACCTTCTGGATTATGCAAGCAAGCCACAGGCTCCCAGGTCTCGCGGTCAACGATAACGGCGCAAGAAAGCATACGAATAATCAGGGCGGAATACTTATTGCCCGGATGGTGCACCACCGCATCTAAACCGGTCAAACTCTTCTTACCGGCACCAGGAATGCCATCAGTAGAAACTAGATTCTCAGCCATGGGAGCCATTTCCCAATCAATCTTGTTCCCCTTTGTTCCTTGCAAATCGAACTTGCCTGTCTCCGGAGCCTTGTTCAATTGGACGATCCGCAGCTTTCCACCTTTGCGCCAATTGTCTTTGAGATTGCGATCACTTTCATTGCCAATCCAATCGGCACGAAACGCTTTTAACACCGAGGTTTTGTTGTCACCAGATACTCTATCGAAGAAAGCACAAACATCTTTCTGGCCGTCTGCGGCAGCAAAGCCGTTGGCATCAGGAAAAATGGTTATATGTACACCAAGGCCAATACCGGTGGTTTTAGCGATGTCCTCTTTGAGTTCCATCTTGGTGCCATCAAACTCAACCCGATAAATGTGATTGCCCTGGCCCCACGTATCAAGCAAACCACGCTCTTCTATTTCGGTAGGAATGCTGTACATGGTGACATTTTTGCCACCCTGGGTGGAATTGACAAACTCAAAACCCTTGCGTGGATTGCTAGAGGGATAAGCGGATAGATGGTGTGAAATCGGACAAGAGTCGCCATAGTTCCAGTAACTAATCGAGGCCAGAGTTATGCCTTGCTTGAAGTCAACCACATGGGTGCCACCGCCCAATTTCTGCGGAGTCAAATAGAGATAGTCGCCAAACTCCTCAGTTGATTGCTTATAGCGCGAAGCATCTTCTACTTCAATTTTAGAATGAAGCAAATCAGGCATTCTTAGTTTTCCGACATTACCAAGATTACCAACCATGGCAAAGATATTGCCAGCGGCAAAACCAGACACACCAGCAGCCCCGGCATAAAGTAGTTCACGGCGAGTCATACCGCCGTTAAATGCTTCTTGCATGAACTGACGCAGATTAAACTTGCCCTGGCTAACTTCAGTCGGAGTATTCTCCGCCAACCACTCATAAAGGGTGGTCTCGGTTATATCGTGGCGTAAGCAGAGCTCATAAATATCAGTGGAGGCTTCGGCTTCCTTCAGAATGATTTTGATTTGTTCCTTGGTGAATTGTTTCTCTGCCATTAAAAACTCCGTCAATCATGAAACGCTAAACAGACACAAGAGCTATTACTAAATTGATGATACCTATTTGATTGATGATACTACCTGCGATATCAATGGATGATCACTAGGCAATTGATAGCCCTCAGTATAAATGCGGGTCACCATACCAGAAAGCTGCTCTTTAGTTAGAGGCTCATCAGTAAAAGGTACCCAGAGAAGCTCACCTGGAATTGGCGCTTCGCCAGCCACATAACTGGGGAAGAAATAGTCTATGGCCAGTGGTTGCAAGCCCAATTTCATAAAGAACTTCTTGCGCTTCACTCGCACATCCATTGCTTCGGCAGAAATACCCTGCTCGTAAGTAGATTCAATCTCGCTAACGATACCAACATAGTCGGGGTACTCATTTTTAAGCAAACTATCAAGCCTAGTGCGATGAATCGAGCCAATACCCAGGCCGCGCATGTCAGGGACGACAGCGGTGTAGCAGGCGAGAAGAAAGGTTGGCAACACGGGAGGATGACGAAACACTTCAGTTATGGTCATACAAAGGATGTTGTCATGTTCATCGCGAGTCTCGTCCAGCTCCATCGTGCCATCACGCAGCTGCTGCATCAGATCATCTAGACTCTGCCGCTGACCGGCCGGAAAGGCCTCTTCATAGATAGCCACCCAGCCTGTATTCTCGATAGTCCCATCCTTACAGACATGTAAAGACTTAGGCCCCTGCTTAGTATGAATGACAGCGTCCATGGCACTCCTTCAAGCTTAACGACGCTACAGTTTAACATCAAGTAGCCTAGTCGTTACGTGCCAGATGCTGGAACCAATTGGCCAGAAAGCCGTCTCCACTAGTCCCAAGGTTCCAGGAGGAACACCAATGAGACCACTATCGCTTCTCCTAGCAGCAACAATGATGTTACAGCTTGCTTTCGCACTACCTCAATCAAGCGAAGCTCGCGGCCGTCGATATACAATCACCCAACGTCACACTGCCTTGCTGGCAAAAATCAACCGCT
>CALRJJ020000384.1:0-5553 GCA_943367505.1 Flavobacterium psychrophilum
AATCACTCTCTTCATCAACACCTTGGCTCGACCAGCACGATCAAAACAATGAGCGTTAATAGCTTTGGCGATAGTCAAATAAAAAGCTCGATTAGGATGATCTTTGTTCCTTTGAATCTGACGCAGAGCATCGCGAGCCACCCTGCGGGCCAACTCCTTGTCTCCGGACGCCTTGGCAGACAGGGCAAGCGAAATATTCCGCGCCATTGACTGATCGACCTGGTCAGCCTCACTCTCACTAAAGTCGCCAAAGAACATATCCAAGGTGCACTGATCCTCTTTCGCTGCTCGCTGTTAGTTCAAGCCGTAGTCAGTCAACCTAGTGAGTTTTGTGAACCCGTCTGCGATTGCGAATATGAGCAGTGATCGATACTTCGGTCGGCAAGGCCAGCGTCGCCCCAGCCTGAATGACATTGGCGTCTTTCACTTCAGGATTTAAACGCATTACCACTTGAGCAGCAGCTGGTCTTTCAAACTTAAATAAGTGAGAGTAGTGGTTAGCAATTATTTCATTGAAAGCATCGCCCGATTTGATCTTGTAAGGAGATGTCGGCAGACGCAAAATATCAGCTAAGTCATTCTTATCGGCAGGCCTGATGGGCGCCACTACAACTTCAATTTTGACTTCGGCCTTCTTCGGCTCAATATCTTTAGGCAGAGCAAAATTACTGGCATTAATAAACCTGGGATTCTCTTCAAATTGATGCCGTGCTTTACCTAAAGCCTTCTCTATATCTTTTTTTGATATCTCGCCATCTCCCCCGATAGTCAAAAATCCTCCGTTATGAGCTTTTCTCAATTCCTCATATCGAGTTGATAGATAGTCACGACCGGCGCCATCCAAGAAGCGCTCAAAGGCATCTTGAGCCGGAGACATCTTGTTTTGAGCAGCCAGGTCTTTCTTGCTGATCTTCTTCTGGTCCTGAGAAATATCATCAAAATCTTCTCTGGCAGCCTGAAGTGCGAGCACTGGTAAATAGCCATCCTTTTGCAACTTATTAGTCATTGTCGCCACCATTTCACTATATCCAGAGGCATTGCCACCATTTCTGTAGTCTGCTAACTCGTTACGAATGAAGTCTGGCAAACTAGTATTGGGATTAGTTTGCATTCTTTGCTCAACTCTCATGGCCAGTTGTTCGCCCATACTATAATTGGGAGCTGGTCTCTCGGACATAGATGGCTTGTCGGTCATGGCTCTCTTCCTTTGCTAATAACATGGTGTGATAACTCGTAACTTTGCCACATTAATCTTGAGTTGTTGCCGAGTCGTTAATGCCTGCTAGTTATGGGGTAAACTGTCACCACGAATCGCATAGAACAGCAAATAAAAATCCTGGCCCAATCCAACGCTTAGCAGAAAAACAATTTGACTGAATCACACTTCAATTTGAATAAACTAAGCGTCAAGCAAAAGGGTCTTATTCTTGTATCTCTACCATTAGTATTTGGCATACTTTTTATCTCAATTCTTGTTCCACTGCTTTTCGACTTCAATTCAGCGGTAAATAAGGAACGCGCAAGCAGAGCAGCGATTGCCGATGGAAATCACACATTTATCACTGTCTATCAATCAATCTGCCGATTTACCAACAGAATCGCCTCAAAACAAGAGCAAGAGCAAAGAGAATTTGAAGATTCCTTAGCTCAGCTGGCGCAAACAGCAAAAACTCTGCGCCAGACAGCCACTAGCGATAAGGAGGCTGAGACTCGCAAAAATCATTTGATTTTGGCTGATGGATTAGAGCAACTGTCAAAACTGGGAGAGACGCTCAGCAACGAACAAAACTTGAGTATCTCGAGACTTGACGCCCTTATTTCTCATCAACGCTTTTACAAGATCGCACAACCCTTAGCAGCCCAAATTGATCACTCTCTCGAAGTGAAATCAGAAGCACTAAACAAACTGCGCAAAGACCTAGATCTAAAGCTCCTCGCAATCGTCATCACCGTAACCCTGGGCACCATATTCAACTTAATACTCACCATCGTTCTGTTTAAAGTATTGATCAGCAGCCTCACTAGTCGCATCAGATTACTGAGCGAAAACGCCTTTCGCCTAACAGCCTCCGCTCCTCTACTTGAGCTTAAAAGTAGCGCTGACGAACTAGCAGTGGTCGAACAAGCATTTTTAGATATGGCCTCCAAGCTGCAAGCCGTGGAGACAGCAAAACAAGACTATCTCGCTGCTATTTCTCACGACTTCCGCACACCACTGGCGTCAATTATAGCGACAGCAAGCGCTACATCACGAGGTCTCTACGGAAGCCTATCTCCGCAAGGAGTCGCCCTCTGCCTTGACCAGGGACAAAAGCTTGATGCTCTGACAAGAACAGTAAACGACCTCCTAACCTTAGAGCGACTCGAAGCGGGCATGCTTGAACTAGACCTGAACGGGCACGAACTTGGCACCATTCTTCTTATAACAGAAGAAAAACTCGATGCACAATACTCACGCTCAGCGCACGTTCTAGAACGACTCAATTTTCAAAACGTGGCAGCCAGCCTGCCAGTTTCTTGCGATAGCGACAAACTTGTTCTAGCAGTACAACGATTAATTGAAGCAGCGATTATTGACAGTGAAAGCCCAGCTACACCTAGCGACAACGTAGTCAAAGTTAGTGCCAAAGCCGAACAAAACAATGGCATAATTGTTATTACCTATCAAACACCAATACGGCGTCCGAGCAGAAAATTTCTCTTCGACAGATCAGAAACCAGGCACCGCTATGAAGAGGGAGATGAGCGGCTCTCATCTCTACAGACATCGCTAAGCTTGTCTCAAGAACTGATAGAAAAGATGAACGGAGAAATTATTGTCCTTTGTGACCAGCTACAGCATAGCCTTGTAATCAAATTCAAACTCGCTCAAAGCGAGGTAGAGCAATGAGGCAGCTTAACCTTGAACAAAAAGGATTTCTTACTCTTTGTGTACCGCTGGTGATTCAAATAGTATCTATCTCTATTCTAGTAACCATTCTGCTTGAACAAAGAAACAACTATTTGCACGAAGCAAAAATCCACGAAGTAGCTCGTCTTTCGGCACTAACACCGAAAGCACTGCTGCGATGCGGGCAAGCCTGCGTCTACGTTAACCTGGCTAACAATCCCGAGGGCGCAAAGCGCGCATTTGAATCAATCGCCAATCTCAAAGAAGTGGCGACCAAGCTCAACGAGGCTGCCGAGGGAGACGAAGTACTGTGCGCTCACACCAATCGTATTGACGCGGCAATACGCGCTCTGACTCAAGAGTTCACACAATACTCAGCTGAGGTTACTCGCCCAAATCGGCAAATCGGCGGGCTAGATAAAGAGGGCATGCGCCGTCGCCTTAACGCGGCCACAGACATTATGCTAGCCGAGGCGTCCGCTATTTCAGAACTGGAAAACAGCAGCAGCCAGAGTTGGGGGCATTCTCTCTATTCAGTAGAAACAATTATTGTCTTAGTGGCAATCGGCACAGCTCTAACCATTCTTAATGCACTGAGCACGGCATATTTCTTCAATCGCGAAATTAGCCAGCGTCTTGATGCAATCTGCAAAAACGTACTGCGTATCAGCCAGCAAAAGTCTCTGCTTGCACCAATCGGCGGCAACGACGAATTAACAGCTCTAGATCTGCGCTTTCACAAAATGGCTAGAGCGCTCAACCAGGCCAGCAACGAAAAGAAAATCTTCACCGAATTGCTGGAAGATCGACTGCGCAAGCCGCTAATCGAATTCAAGGCGGTTGTAGCGCAACTGTTAGAGCAAGAAACTAACCACTTAACAGATCAAGGGCGAGAACGCCTAGCCGGCGCCAACCAAGCCTCTCAGCGACTAATTGCTCTATTGAGCGAGCTAATCGATATTGAAAATCTGCAATCCGGCAGTATTGTTTTACGAAAAGCAGAATTAAATCCAACCGATCTAGTTAATCAGTCAATTGACCTGCTCAGAGAAATGGCTGCAGCAAAGGGCTGCGAAATAAAAACGGTATTCACGACGGACACGAAAATCGTTGCTGATTTTGACAGACTTTTGAGAGTACTCACCAATCTAATTGCCAATGCCATCAAGTTCTCCGACAACGGAGCAGCAATATCCGTTGGCTGTCAAATTAAGGCAAGTAGCCAAAGCGCAGAAGGGAAGTTCTTGGAATTCTTTGTCCAAAACAAAGGCAAGCCCATTCCAGAAGACATGCAAGAAAAAATCTTTCTGCGCTTTGAACAGGTAGATCAAAAGTCAGACACGAAGAAGCAAGCAGGAACAGGCTTGGGTCTATTTATTTGCAAAGAAATTGTGGCAGCCCATGGTGGTCAAATCTGGGTACATAGCACTGCCAGTGAAGGCACTATCTTTTTCTTTACTATTTCCCAATAGATTTTAAAACAGTTTTCCTCTATGGGGGTTGCAAGAAACAAGATAGAACACAGTTGTTGCCGAGTTGCTAACAGCTCTAATAACCCCGATAGGCACCACCGCGAGCGACAGCTCGCACTCCTGGAACGTTTTGCAATGAGCCATAACGGCTGACCGAGTAGCGAATTCCGGCGATCATGTTATCTACTGGGTTGAAGATATTTTTGTGTCCGGGTATTGAATAAGAATTGAAAGTCGGCCCAATAGTCTGCATCAACCCTTTTGAAGGCGTGCCTTTACGGGCATTGGAATCCCAAGTGTTGACTATGTTAGGGTTCCAACTACTCTCCCTCTGCACAATTAGATTGACCGCACTGATGTTTGCCAGACTAGCTGGTACGCCAGCTTTAGTCAGAGCTTCTTCTATCAATTCTCGCTTGCGTCCCTGGGGGATAACTCCAACTCGCCCAGAATCAAATCTAGTATCTCCGCTCAACTCAGTACTTGCTCGGCGCGTAGCGATATCGTATAAACGATCGGCTGCTTGACTCAACTGTCGGCCTTCAGCCGTAACAACGTCAGCCTTAGACATATCAGTTACGGCCTTGCCAGAAAGCATAGCCGCTGCAATTGAACCAGGTCTATCACCAACTTGGCGCTGAGCTTGATCAATCAAACTTGACTCAATAGCTTCTTGCGCCTCCTTCGGCAATAGCAGCTTCAAATCGGCCTGAGCGGGCCCTTCACCCTTCTGCATTTTGGCAGCCATGTCATTGAGCTTGGCTAGAAACTCCGGGTTCTTCAGCATTTCAGCAAAATCTTTTGGCAACTTACCTTCTTTGATCAATTTATCGAGCAAAGCGGGATCTGGTGGCTCCCCAAGGGCTTTAAGAAAGCCGTGAAGTTGTTGACCTGAAAAACCATAGCGGCCGACACGATAGCCGCCATCTGGATGCTTGCGTACGGTCTCATAAGGCGCCTTTTCATCTGGCTTCCACAGCCCGGCAATTGATTCTTTGATAGCCATTAATCGGCTGCTTTCACCAGGCTGCCGAGGAACCTCACGGGTATTGAAAGAGCCCATTCTCTCTGTGGCAGCACGGGGCATATCAACACCATTAGCGCCGTGAAAGCGCTGCGTTTGCTCAACACTATGCCGTATTTCGGCAGTAAAATTCGCTAACTCTTTCTTTGGCCGCAGATGCTGCTTTT
>CALRJJ020000385.1:0-5545 GCA_943367505.1 Flavobacterium psychrophilum
CAGCTTAAAGCTAGTTTCCATAATTAAGTCATTGACTAATTCAACTTGAGTCATTAAATCAAGTATCAGTCTTGTTTCCGAAACTGGAGCAGTGACATTATCGCTGGTAGTGCCAACGGCCACTACTTCAACATGAGCGCGCTCAAGAAGAGGCTCTAGGCCTTCTAGGTCAAGCGGATCCCCAAGTAAATTCAATTGTCTAACTGATTCAGCCATATACTATTCCTCGATCGGATATAGACATTATGGGTAGTATCAATACCAAGGGCAACTCTTGACTACAAGAATTGCCCTCCTAAGCCAATATTCGACTAGTTATCAGTCAGATTTCGGGGTCTCGGGCTTCTTTCTGTTAGCAGGCTGATCGCCTTTGTAGAGATACCAGATGAAGCCACCAAATATAGTGAGCGATAAAAATACCAGCAAAGAAATGCAGCCAATCATGAGAAAGAAGGCTTGAGGGTCTTTTGTCTGCAGTTCTAGGAACTCGCGAAACCAATCGTTCATGGTTTTTCCTCAGGAAGATTGAGTTCACGCCAGCCGCGCATGCCGCCAGCCATCGAGAAAATGTTGGTATAACCCATTTTTTGCAAATTCTCTGCCGACATGGCAGAACGATAGCCGCCTCCGCAATAGAGAACAATTTCACGCCCTTTATTTGGTTCAAGGGCAATTATGTCTCGCTCAATAATGCCGCGACCAAGATGCACCGCCCCAGGTGCGTGACCTTGTTGCCATTCGTGATCTTCACGCACGTCAATCAATAGAAAGTCTTTTGCCTCTTTCTGAAAGTTCACGACTTGCTCAATCGTCACTTCCTTTATGTTTGGTTTAATTTGAGCTACTAAATCTTCGAACTCTTGCGAATGCTTCATAACTACCTACTGCTTGCCACTGCCTAAGTTTACTCGCTGGCAGCCCGAGCAGTTCAAATATGGTCATTTGTCTAATATTTGGCAGATTGAGGTCATCCGCAGCCTATCTTGGCAGCCCTTTATAAGGGCAAAATTGAGATTTCGGCGCCTCGTCCAGGAGCGTGCCATAATCGCAAGGCACTAGAAACTAGAGAAGAGGGACGGCATGCTCTACAAGAATTCTGAGAATACAGTTGAACTATTTGGCGTCAAAGTTCCCGAGCCAAGAGTATTGCTTGATTTTCTTGGTTTTGAGACCCACATTCGCCAGATTCGTGCCAAACGAGGCGTAGCAGTTTCACCGGTTTGGTACGACCATGCCGCTTATTATGTAGTTGATATGCCAGCCGACAAAGTCTTCGCCAGCGGCGAAGAAGTGACCTTCCCTGCGGTAGTAAAAGCCCCTGACTATGAGTTCGAGATTGGCTGCCTCGCCACCAAGGGCGCTCTGCTCACAAGCGAAGCTGAAGCCTTGCAGTTCATCAAAGACCACTGCTATTTCACTATTCTCAATGATTGGTCGGCTCGCGATATTCAGAAAAAAGATATGGAAGGCTTAGGGCCAACCAATAGCAAGTTTGTAGTTGGCAAAAGTATCGGCCCCAAGCTTGTTAAGGCTTCTGAACTAAAAATGGACGAGAACGGTGTCTTCGATATGGAGATGATTCTCACTATTAACGGTGAAGAGAGAACACGCAGCAACTATCAATCGCTCTATCACACTCATCCAACCACGGGTGAAAAGAAAGCCTGGAGCTTCGCTAGAATCTTTGCCTGGTTAGGTAGCCAAAATATTGCTATACAGCCGGGCTATTTCTTTGGTTCAGGCACCGTCGGCAATGGCTGCATTGCCGAATTTATGGCAACCTATGACGCCAATGGCGTTGAGCTGACACCAGCTGTTTATCCCTGGCTCAAAGACGGCGATGTTGTAAGAATGGAAGTGAGCGGTATCGGCGTACTGGAGAACAAAGTGCGCATTAAAGAACTGGCTCAAGTCAAATAAGCGTCAGTTACTCCGCTAATCGACCTAACTTGAAAGCGCTAAGATCTAGGCGTGAATGACCCTTGGTGGTCATCTCAGCTATACTTTCGCCAATCGCTGCGGCATGCTTAAAGCCGTGCCCTGAACACGGTGAGCATAAGACAATGCGCTGCGAATCTGGCAGCCAATCAATGACAAAGGCACTATCTGGCGTGACGGTATAGAGGCAAACTGCAGACTTGAGGCACTGTTTATTGGCCAAGGGGAAGCAACGAAAGACCTTGCTGTTGAACATTTCAAAGGTCTCTTCAGCACTGACTGAACGCTCTACCGAATCAGGAGTTACCGGCTCAGTGAGATAGTTAGAACTACCTATTTTAAAACCGCCATCAGGGCCATCTAGGGCTGGCAAACCGTAGACTCCAGCTTCTGCACCCTTTAGCTGCCAAATAAAGAGAGGAAACTTTGGCGGCGCAAATTGTTCAAATGAATCAGCAATATCAAACCAGTAAAGTACTTGGCGATAAACTTTGAAGACTGGCTTTAGCTGAGGCAATAGCTCGGTCAGCCAGGGCCCAACAGACAGCACTAAGCGCTCGGCGGTATAAGTACCTTGATTAGTATAAACTTCGACGCCTTTGGCATTCTCTTCAAAGCCAATAACAGTCTCGTTTGTATGAATAGTTGCACCAAGTTCTCCGGCCAATTTTAATTGAACACGAATAATTTCTTCAGGACGCAAGTACGCAGCATCGTACTCGAAGTAACCCACTTCATCATCGTCAACGTTGAATTGCGGGAAGCGCAGACGCATCTCTTTGGCATTTAAGATGTCGTGCTTGATACCAAATTTCTTGGCGGCAGCCACGGTGTTTTGGAAAAATTGCGGCACATGCACGACCGAAACTGGCTCGCTCAGGCTTGAAATCATCAGACCACCGGTAACTTCCAGCAGGTTTGTTTCAGTCAGTCGCTCCATCTCACGAAAGATTTCATACGACCGCAAGGAGAGGGGCGTGTAATGGTCACCTTCCCCGATTGCCTGACGGGTGATGCGAGTATCACCATGGGACGAACCCAGGGTATGCGGAGGCGCCAAAAGGTCAATGCCTAGAGCTTTAATACCACGCTGTGCTAGCTGATAAAGAGTAGCGCTACCCATGGCACCAAGGCCAACTACAATCGTATCGAATGAGTTAGACACTTAATTTACCTAAGGCCTAAACTCCATGAGCTTTAAGCCGCTGAGAAAAAATTGCCCTCGGAGGGAGTCGAACCCTCAATCCCTTACGGGCAACGCATTTTAAGTGCGTCTCGTATACCAGTTCCGACACAAGGGCAGGCAGAGCTATTTATTTTAGCACTAGTGTTTCGCGCCTAAGCCAGCCAACTTCTTGGTCACTTCTCTGGAGCTCTCAGCGTCGCGTCTTGACAGTATTTTCAAGATGAAGACAAAGCTAACCGACCAAGTTAGCGCAATTGCTGTTGAAATCCAGCGCTTGGCGGTTAGAGGGTCATGAATGAAGTCACCCGTAACAGCAGATATCAACAGGCTAATTGGATCTGGTTCAGTCAAAACTCCCTGCTTAATCCAAGTCAACATTTGTATTGAAAGTACACTTAAGAACAGCCAGGCCGAAATCATAACGGAGCGAACTGAAATGGTCGACCGCAACATCAAGACTTCGTCATTATCGACAAATACTTTGATAGGAAACAAAACATAGAGCGCTGAGGCACCGCATACGATGGCGGCAATGGCAGAAGCGCCGGCAGTGCTTTCGACGATTATGGCCTGAGCGAAGTAATAGAGTCCAAGAAAAGAGACAAAATAAGAGAAATAAGCGGCTGCTGTGGCGCTCTTTCTAGCGGAGTGATCACTGCTCATGAACGGTGCCCGCCAGAAACTAGCAGCGCGCTTGAAGGGGCCAGTCAAAGCAGGTGAAAGCACCACTATGACGAGCCAGAACAATACCGATAGCAGTGGATTAATAGCTGTGCGGGCTCGGTCTGACTGATAGCGAGCCAGAAGAGTTGCAGCTTCGGCATTAGTGCCAAAAAGACCGGCAAAATCGTTCTTAAAGACGCGGAAAGACTCACTGTCGCAATAGCCATCAACCCTGCTGCTAATTAAACTAGCCGCCGCTTGGGAGGCATAGTAATAGGGCGCAGCAAAAAGGCAATAGGCAGTGGAATTGATAAAGGTAGAACTGGCTGTAGCCTTGGGCAAAATCACAGGATGGAGGAAACGAGGATCATTATGAAACTGCTGTGCTGCCCAACCTCTCAAGGCTTCAAGAGAATTAGCATTGCCGCTCGAGTATTCACTGCGGCATAAGAACACGGCATAGCTTGAGCTATTCATAACCATCTCAGCAAATTTCGAATCAGTGCTATTTGGTAAGGCAGTAGCCGAAGACATGATTCTGCTTGGGCTAACAATTTGCAGAATTGGCTCTTTCGCTTTGACGAAATAAGCTAGCGAAAATACAAGCGCCGCCAGAGCAACAAATATAGTGCTGGCGCGCAACTTACCCTCGACCATAACCACCTCGATGAATGCGAGAAGATTATAGACGATCTCAAGAGCAGGTTCGGAAGCATTACTCTAATATTCTATTTTTGCTTCGTTGAGAACAATTTTAGATTAGAGTGAAGAGCTTAGCCCTGTGGCTAATCACTGAGGTAAGAGTCCTCATCGGCTTCGTCTGCTTCATCTTTACCTTCCTTCTCACGCACCCAATCTTTTACCAGATATACCAAGTTATCTTCGAGCATAAAGAGCATCGGCACCACTTTAAGCCCACGGAAGAGATTGCTTAGGCGGCGCGCCTCTTTAATTGAGAAGTCGATGGCATCATCGATTTCCCGACTGGAGGCATGTTCGTCAAAGAAACTAAGGGCTTGATCATCGCTCCAGCCATGTTTGCCTGTTAAGGCTGAGACAAAGGCACCACGTTTGACGTGTGGATCGGACATCACGCAGTGGTTATGGGCAATCAAAGCCATATATTCAATACCTGTTGAAAGAGCAAGTGCAAGCGAAAATTCTGAACCAGCCATATTCGCCCCTGTTCGCCTAATTACATAAGCGCAATTTTGAGGCAGTGAAAGAGACTTGCGATAGTCAATACACATACCAATTACGAGGTCAGGATCTTCTGACTGATTGGCGTCAACTTCGCCCATATTCTGACATTTGAGCAAGGTCTCGATGGGTGTATTGCGGAGGAATTCAGGTATGTCTTCTGGTTTGCTTACTCTGACAAGGCGGAGAATGTCAGGACTAATAGCAGTAAAGGTACCGGTTTTAATTTTCTGCGTGCGATCCATGCGCGCTTTTAGTGTTTTAGTCAATCGACTATTGTCCATTAATAAAGCGCTGCGCAGCTTGCAATCGCGAGGCCCAGTAATCTTGCCTTTTATCTCAGGATTAATACCGGCGGAGCAGCCCTGACAGACCGAAGTCAGCAATTTCTCATTGACATCAAGTTGGGCTTCTTTATAGTCAGAAAAACAGTTCTCTATGCCAATTTTCTCCAAGGCACCACTCTTCTTCATCAACTCAAGGGGTTGACCGGGAAGCTCAGCAATAACCAGGCGAACGTTATTGCGCTTGAGCTGAGAGTGGATGGCCAATAGGGTC
>CALRJJ020000386.1:0-5543 GCA_943367505.1 Flavobacterium psychrophilum
AACGGCCTCAATAGTCAGTTGCTGCAATAGCTTAAGCAATGCCTGAGCGAAGTTAGCGCCAGCTTGGTGACCCAATACATACTGGTCATGGGGACCCACCACAAGTTTTCGTTCATCAGAACCATCAGAATTTTCATTGGCCTCCGAACCTGGTTTCAGCTCAGAAGCGGGTGGGCTGTCAGGGCTCTGCAACCCGAGCGAACCGCCCTCTTCTGAATTCTCCGGTTCATCTCTCAGCACCGACTCTCTAAGACCGGCCGCCTGCAACTTCTGGTCGTTTTCAGATAAGCGCGAAAAAGCCTTAGCAGCATGATTGTGGCGTCCCATCAGAGTATATAGCGCAATTAAGCGTTGATATTCCCGAGCGCTAAGCCCTTCAGGTACTTCTTCAGGGGGCTGACTCATGCAAAAGAATCCTTTTAGGACCGACTTAAGACCGACATAGACCTATTTAAGGCCAAGATAGGCCATTTACAACCTAGAACCAATTTGATGGCTAATGGCGACCTATTCTCAAACCTTGCCCTGAACTGTGTATTGAACCTTGAATAGAACTTGCAGATCGAGGTGCCACTTGCCCACTATTAGCATTTACCCGATCTATCAAAGACCAATACAAGGGCTCGCCGGATCTTTGCGGTTGAGCAGCATCGGTACGCTTCACATGATTCAATACTGGATCGCCTTTGAACAAATCGGAACCAACTTCATAGAGCACCCGAGCGCCCACCAGACCATATCCAACCATTCTTGCCTTAGGCACTAAGCTAAGTACGCCACCAGTAACAGCAGCCGCATCTATTGCTGCATTGCGAACATAGTCACTGCGGTTACCGTAAAGATTACTACTAGTTGCCAACTTCAAGTCGTTGTAGAGGTCAATCGAATAGGCTGCTCCTAGCAAGGGCGCTGCCACTGGCCTGAACTTATAACCCAGACCCAAGAGCGCAACATCTTTACCAGCCGTAAGCACCGGGTTGCGATCGAAATTAGTTTCTTTCTCGTAGCTGAAAGCAAAGCGATTATTGGGATTATTGAGCAGAGAAACGACATTTTCAGAGGGCACAAGAAAAGCCTGGCCGGGTCTCTGGGGTGAAATATTAGTGGCAACACCGATAGTCTCGCCCTTAGCGTTCTGCACCAATCCACCAGAATTTCCATGGTCTATGTGAAGGGTAGCAGCCACTCTAGAGGTGGCCAAATATTTCTCAGCATCAGGAATATAAGCTTGACCAAAAGCATCTTTGCCGTAAAGAACAGGCACACCGTTGCGCCACTGATCAGCTTCGTACTTAGGTATCACCTCACCATAGGTGCTCATGGCCCGAAAAGTGCCTTGCGATACCTCAGCTCTGTCTACACCATTTGGGTGACCGACAGCGAATAGCTTTGAATAGCCAGCAAGATCAGCCGTCGAGCCAAACTTAACAGCCCGCGAGCTATCTGCGCTCATTCCGTCAACTTTAAGCAAAGCCAGGTCGCTAAACTCGTCAACCTTGGTCACCCGGGCAGCAAAATGCTCTCCACTTGGGGTAGCGATATCGATAGAGCGAGCATTGCCTATGACATGCAAATTGGTAATTATTTCGTTGCCAGAACCAACGATAAACCCGCTACCGTAACCACGCGGCCCATCGACACTGCTAGTAGTGATTTTTACCGTAGATTGCTTAGCCTTATCGACCATTGCATCAGAAATAACTTCATCAGACAGCTTCTGACCACTTAACTTGGCCGCCTTGTCGCGGAAGTGGCTTGTCACCTCTCCCAGGTTCAGATTTAGGCGGTCATCTGGCATCAGTCACCCTTGCATAGAAACTCTTACTACTAGGCTTTAATCTTCACGCGCGAAGTCATGGTAGTTGCAAACAAAATCCAAGTCAGTGGGGAAAATACGAAAAAATTTAAACTATCACGAGTTTTTCACACTCTCTTTCATAAAGTAACTTCAGCAGCCACCCCTGCGCCACTACTCTGGAACGGAGAAACCGAATGTCAATCAGCCCACCACTAGAAAGCCCTGTTCTATCCTATGCTCCGGCTGTTAGCGCACCTCCACTCAGCACCAACGAAAGCTGGAACAATTTCAAATTACCCCAAGAATTTCTCTCCAACCTGCGCACATTTGCCAATCCTGGTGAGACCCAAGAATTTAACCTGAGCCCATCCCGCGCCGTAGAGCCAAGCACCGCCTTAAACGTCGAAGCCAAATCCTCTGGCAAACAAGGCGATCACTTACTAATTCGCGGCAACGATCAACTTGACGCCATCAACAAACATCTTGATGCAGTGCCACTGAACAGAGTAATCAGCGGTGATTTAGTTGTACTAACTGGTCGCCCTGGCCGTCGCGAACAATGGGGTATTGTTACAGCCGGGAAAGATGGTCAACTTTATGTTCACCACACCGATAGCCGCTACTGGTCAAAAACCTCGCTGACCGAGTTAGCAGAAGGTTCACGCCTACTTGAAGCCTATCGTCCTCAGTCGAAATAAGAAGTAAGCCAAAATAGAAATGAGGTAGGATAGTAGATAGCTAATTTGAGGCTGTCACTATGCAGACCAGGCAACTCACAATTGCACTCTGGCTTGCTACGTGCGGCCTCTTTCTCTTTGAAGCATCAGTGTGCGCGAAAAGCGCACCGACAAAGGCATATGTACTGACTCAGAATATCCAAAACTTCGGCCGCCAAACGATTTACATCAGCGATCAAGCCATCAAAGTCGAACAGCCAGGTGGCCTGCGAACAACCCTGGTAAAAGCACCAGATTGGCGAGCGCTAGTCATCAACCACGATTCTCACACCTATTTTCAAACTGACTCCAAAGCCAGCGCCCTTGTCATGCAACGCATGATGCATATGGCAACCAGCGATCTTGATAAAGTAAAATGGACGCCCGTAGAAGAATCAACAATTGCCGGGATAAAAGCATGCCGTTACGTTGATTCAAGACTAGCGAAAAACTGGCGTTTAACCAGGCACGGCTTCGAAGAAATGGACGACTCCATGCGCATCAATGGCTTTTGGGCGGCAAAAGATGCAATTGTTTCAAGCGCAGCAGCCAATCAACTGGCCGGCATGCACGGTATGCCTCAAATTGGTCGAGTACCATTGAGGTTCATTCACGTTACCCTCAGTTTGCTGACAAAAGTGGTGATTGTTGACACTATAAGTTGCAAACAAATTAGCACGAAGCTGGCAGAGTTAAATTTGCCTGCGAATTACAAACGCAGCCGTGGTGAATTCGACGCTCAACTCAAAGATTCAGGCCTGCTCGATGAGCTAATTCCACAATCGGCCAAACGAGACAAGCTATGAAAAATATAGTTTCCAGAATATTTATCATAGGCTTTTGCAGTGGAATATTGAGCTGCAGCAATGTCAGTCAAGCCAGCGCAGAGAGCCAAAAACAAAAAAGTATCACCACAAAATCTCAATCAGAAAATCGAGTACTAGAGTTCCCTAAAAAATATTCGATCGGTCGACTCTACTTATTTGATAAGCTCGACCTATCTACCCATATGATTGAAACCAACAACGCCACAGTGCGCAAGCTTGCCCAGGGGCGCGTGACCATCCCGCAAAAAGGCTATTCATTTCTGGTAGGGAACTACGCATTAGGTGAAAGTCTTCAACCACTGCAAAATCTGAAAGACGCTGACTTGCAAGCGCTCAAATTGAACAAACTAACCTTCAAAGAAGACGAACTTAAGTACTTAACTGGCATGACTGGCCTTAAGCGAATTGAACTAGACTCGACTGATGTTGGCGATCAGGGCCTAAAAACCTTAGCGAAATTACCTAACTTAGTCTACATAACATTGGCCCGGTCACTAGTAACAGGCAAAACTCTTGCCGACCTGGCACCGCTCAAGAAACTGACTGATTTACAACTTGGACACAATGCCATTAGCGACGGCAACCTCGATGGAGTGGCAGCTATTCAAAGTCTAAAAGCCTTTCGAGTACAGTCTTGCCAAATCAAAGACGAAGATTTAGAACCGATCAGCCGCTTAAAAAACCTAGAATCTTTGACCCTGCATGAAAACAAAAAGATTACAGACAATGGTCTAAAGTACTTGGCTAAGATGACTAAATTACACTATCTAGACCTGGGCCAAACTAGCATTACTATCAATGGCCTAAAGGTCTTAAAAAACTGCCCGCTAAAAAGCTTGCGCTTTGCTTTTGGACAATTTAAGAAAGAAGAACTAGCTCAAATCAAAACTATTTTTCCCAAAGCCGCGATCACAGAAGAGAGCAGCGGCAGCCACATGGATCCCACTTTGTTTGCCCCTCTGCACTAGCTCTTTTAGGGTGCGCTGCCCACAGCCTCAACATACCATTTACCATTTTGCACCCGTAGTGTATAAAGCCAGTCAGAGTTGTAGCCAGCCAACCTGAGCATCTTCACTCTAACTTTTACCAAATCACCCTGCCGAGCACCCACAGAAAAGTCGCTGTCGGGCGGAGAGGTACTAAGCCAGTGATGGCGCGAAACCGAAGTAATGTAAGCAGACTTATTATTGTTGAACTTAGCCTTGTATGCTGGTGCCAGATCATCCCAGGCTATTTCAAATTCTTTGAAGGCAATAGCACGAAAATGGTACTTTAAAAATTCACTAGCAGTGGTATCGCGCACTGATCTAATTCTATCCATCGATGAACTAGACGAACTAGACGAACTCGATGAACTAAACGAATTAGCTGAATCGCCAAAACGAGGGCTGTTCACTGGTGCTGACACCGGAACTGAAACTGCCACAGGTTTTGAAGCCGGAGTGCTAAGAGCTATAACTTCCTGACGCTTGGGTGCCTCAGGCGCAACCTCAGGCTTACTGACCAACTTTTGATTACTCAAAACAGCATCATAATCAGGCAGCCCCGGACGAGGTCGCACTGGCTGGCAGGCAATAACCAGATCTTTGCCTGTCCATTTGCTCGACTCTAATACTGGTGTCTGCAACACACCGCGCTCTTGCACGACTTCTTGCTGCACTTTATCTTTGACAAAATTGAACACATCAGACACATCACTGGAGCTGCCCTGCTTTTGCAGTCCCTCAATTAAACTTCTCGTAAAAACAGAATTGGGATATTGCTTAGACTCCCACGAGGTCTGATTCTTATCGCTAGAGCAAATTACCAGCTGACCCGAGCCCTGGGCGATAGTGGCGGCATCAGCATTAGCCTGCCGTACTATGCCTTTACTTTCACTGGCGCCTCCAGCATGGCAAGTGTCTAACACCACCAGAACCCTGTCACTGTGCACTCTTTCGCGAATGGTATCAGCCAGGTGCTGCATCGGTATGCCGGTGGTAAAAAGCTTAGTTGGATTGGTATTGTGAGCCACCACATAATTGACGCCGCGAATATCAGCGTCAGAAGAACTGCCATGACTAGAGATGAAGATTACCACCAGGTCGTCAGGCAGAGCCGCTCGCGGCAACCAGCTATCACCGAGCTGATCGAGAATGTTTTCTTTAGTCGCCTTTTCATTGAGCAAGAGACGAACATGGTCTTTGGCAAAGTTGCCCTTGG
>CALRJJ020000387.1:0-5542 GCA_943367505.1 Flavobacterium psychrophilum
GGTCATAGCAGCTGAGTTGGCAGCCACGCAGTTTGCACGAGTGGTACTGCCCATATTAGAAGACTATTTCGCCCACAACCAAGCCACTTACGGCCAAGATAGCATCGACGAGGGCTTAAGCTGGTTGAGACTGCATGCCAAAACCAACACCCGACACGCCCTCTGGATGAGACGAATGTTAGACGACTTAGAGTCATTAGAGCAAAAACATACAGCGCTCACCTCTAAAAATCTCCCCCCTACCGTAGACGATATATTAACTGCAGTATTTCAACTCTGGCGCTCCCTGGAAACATCCGAAATCGGACATTGTGGTAATCAATAAATGACTAAGTACAGAAGCAAAAAAATTCAATCTCTCGCCGCGGCAGCCTTAGCGCTGACCCTTTCTTTAAACCTGGCAACAAGCTCAATTGCAGCATCGGCGAGCGATACTGCCGGTAGTATCAAGATTGCCAGCAAGCAGAAATCGAGCAAAGCTTCAACAACGTCTGCAACTCCGCCAAAAGCTGACAACTCTGACTACGTCAACGCTGCACCTTTCATTGAACGTATGCTCAAAGCAGCTGACAGCTACAAAGACTATGTCTTTGAGTACGAAATGACCAATTACAAAGGCAAAAAACTGATTGAAAAAGGCAAATTCTATTTCAAGAAGCCGCGAATGATGCGCCTCGAAGAAGTAGGAAGCTTCCGCAAAGGCTCAATAGCGGTGATGGGAAGTGGTGGCAAAATCAAAGCCAAACCCGGCGGCGCTCTTAGTTTCATGACCGTAGATTTAGCCCCCTCGTCTGACTACCTGCGCTCAGCTAACGGCTATCCCATGGTCGATTCAGATCTGAGCTCATTAGCTCAAGCACTGAAAACATTTATAGAAAAGGATTCTTGCGTAGCCCGTGTCACCGAGAATACTGTGCAATCAAGCAGCAATGCACCGTCACAGGTATATATGCTGGAGGTATATCACGGCTCCAATTTTGAAGGTGAAATCTTCAAACGTGTGGCCATTGACCCGAAAAGTATGCTGCCAGTTGAATGGTGGGACTACATTGACGGTAAACTAAGTTCGCACTCTATCTGGAACAATTTCAAAGGGAACGTTGGCCTCGCCGACGATGTATTTACAATCAAGGGAGCAAAAACGATATGACCTTCAACCTGCCGACGATGACCGTACTTGGTCTTCTAGCAATTGGCTGTGCTCTCTCTTTCCCTGTTCTTTACAAAGGCTTTTCCCGCAGGGGCAAAGGCGTTGTCTATGAGTCAAACTTTCTGATTCAACGGGCTCCTCAACTGCTTTCTGGTGTCAATGTCGCCCTAATTGTTCTCAGCTTTGGCGTCTTCAACGGTGTCATCACCGGTCTGCCTGGCCTCTCCCCAATACTTTCCCTAACCCAGACTGAGCCTAGTGGAGCGCTGCAGATTATCTCCTGGCTTGGTGTTTTAGAAATGCTGACTGGGTTTGTATTCATGATTGGAGGCTGGTATTCGCTGGGCGAAGCCTTCTCCACTGATGCGGAACTACTGGAAGGACAGGAAGTAAAAGATTCAGGACTGCTCGGCTTTGTTATGCACCCAGCCTATTCAGGCATAATCCAATCACTAGTTGGTGCATCAATTGCTGGCCTCTCTCCCCTCAGTCTTGCTTTTGCATTATTTGTGGTGGCACCGCTATGGTTACGCCGAGCAAAGTATGAAGAAGAGCTATTGGTCAAAACCTTTGGCGACAAATACAAAGACTATGCAGCCAAGCTCAAGTGGCGCCGCCTGGTACCCAAATTCTTCCCCATAGGCGTGTAAAAGATCTAATTGGCTGGCGCAGTCGGCGGTGCTATACTCTTTGCAACTACCGTTATAAAGTGATACTGAAAAAGCTATCGTGAGCAGCATGAAAATTTCAAAATTCGCTCTGGCATTAGCCTGCGGCAGTCTAATGGCTCTGCCACAATCGAGCATGGCTAGCCCTGCCGCGAAGAACAAAGTAGAGCTAAAGAACACAGTAGAGCAAAAGAACCAAGAGCTCAAAGACAAACCTGAGCTGATCAAGGCTTCAATCCATATTGAGGCGCCCAGAGAAGTTGTTTGGCAGGCCGTTCATGACGAGAGAAAACATGATCCGGACCTAGCCTATAGCAAAGTGATAGTGCCCGGCGAGCATGAGTATGTGCTGGAACAAAAAATGGTTCTGATACCAGTTTTTGGTTCGGCAGTATGCGAAATGCAAAATAAAGAAGTGCCCTTAGAGCGAATTGACTACAAGCTAATCAAATCAGATCGCTTTAAACACATGCAGGGTAGCTGGGTTTTAACACCAACCAGTGACGGCAAAGCCACCACTCTTGAACTATCGACCAGTCTTGATCTTGGTATGCCAGTGCCCAAATCAGTCATCAACGGCTTTACCGCAAAAAAACTACAACGCCGCTTAAAGCATGTCAAAGAAAGTGCTGAGACCTTAAATATCAAGCTCGCAGAATCAAAGAAATCAACTGCGCGTTAGCATTACTCAGACTGAGCCAGAGCCACTCCAGCGTCAACTAGAACTTCTAGCTTGGTCTGAAAATGATTCTCAAAGAACGATCTCTTCTCATTTAAAGCCCAAATTTCTGACTGACAGTGACTATTCTCATGGAGATTGAGGAAGAGGCTAAGGTTGCCACTTTGCCCGTCTTTACTAGAGGCGCTCACAATCACGCGCAGATCTTTCACTACTTGCTTATGGCTGCGGTCTAACGCTTCAGCGATGCGAAGAAAAGAAGCCAGATCGTAGACAATTTTTCGACCTTCTAAATCATGGCTATACCAAGCTTCATGAGTTACCTTCGGCTCTGAACCACGATGGTAACGGGCAATACTAGCAATCAAGGCTACTTCTTCTTCAGAATGGCCCAAGAGCCCAGCGTTCTTTATCAGGTAGTAAGAATGCTTGTGGTGACCATTGCGACCAATGAACATGCCCACATCGTGCAACATTGCCGCAGACCACAACAGGTGACCAATATCTTCAGGATAATTGTGGAGAATGCCCCGCGTCTGGGTGAAAAGGAGCTGCGACAGATAAGCAACCTGCTGAGCATGCTCCAGCGTTCCCTGGTATTTCTCTAGCAAATTATGCACACTCTTTGAGCGTGGATCACGGTGCACTGTCAGTCCAGCTTCCAGCCAGCCGGTCTGCAAGAAACGATCGACGACAACGCCTTCTCTCAGTGCTGCAGTACAGACTGAAACTTCTTTGATACCAAGAGAAATCATTGATTCAAGTAAGACAATAGAACCAGCCAGCACAGTCTCGTTGCGGTCGCTGCTAACGCCTTTAGGTTTCTCCCCTCTCAAAGCGGCAGTCTCAAGATAAGCCACAAGCTCTTTCAAGCGGTCAATGGCAATAGTCCAGCCGTTTAACTCAGCATGGGGGCTACCGCAAGTGACTCTATCTAATTTAGCCAAAGCCTGAATAGTGCCAGAGGTCCCAATCAAGGTCTCGAATCCACCACTATTGGCAATACCGTTGGCCGAGGGACGGAGCACACCGCGAACCTCATCATGTAATTCGCGAATATATTCACGAGTGACCACACCACGCTTAAAGAAGCGCTGTGAAAGTCTTGCAGCACCAAGCTTATACGACTCGGCAAAATAAATTTGACCGCGGTCGCCGACAATCAGTTCAGTGCTCCCACCACCAATATCAACTATGCAGAAGCGGCCCTTTAATTTAGAGCGAACAGAACTAAGGCTCGAAAGAACACCTAAATAAATCAGCCTGGCTTCTTCTTTGCCAGAGACCATACGAGCGTCAATCTTCAGCTCTTGACGTATGCGTCGCAAACACTCTTCGCCATTCTTTGACTCACGCACAGCCGATGTAGCAACGGCCACAATAGTGCTAGCACCGCGCTCTTTTGCTTTTTTGCTCATATCCCGCAGAATACGAGCGGCAGCCCGCATTGCCGGCTCATCAATGTAGTGAGCAGTTAAGGAGCGACGAAAGAAAGGCACAGCCTCTTTTACTTTGGCCAAAACTTCAAAATGGTCTTTGTCTGGGCTGGCCTGACAAACAATCATATGGAAAGAATTGGTTCCCATATCAATCACAGCAATAACAGGGCCGCCCTTCACCGTTACCCAAGAATTCTTGCGTTCAACTTGCCGTTCCAAGTTAGAAGCTTCGCGCCCGGCGTCGGTTTTTGAAGAGTTTTGCTGCCCAGTCATAGTTTAGTTATACACGCAATTTTGCAAGATACAAGTAAGTTGAAACCTTTCAATTTTTGACGAGATTGCTAGAGCAATCTTTAGCCATAAATTGCTTGACACTCTCAGCACACTTATAGCCATTAGCGACGCAGTCCGGCAGGCCTACTCCCTGCAAATAGGCACCGACAAGGTGCAAACCAGCGGTAGATGAAGATGAGGCATTTTCTATGGCGGCAATCAACTGATCATGACCTACTTCATATTGCGGCATAGAATCGGCCCAGCGGTGGACAGCCTGGTAGATTGGCTTACCGGACAGACCAATTAGCTTAGTCAAGTCAGCCAGAGCCAGTTGAAGCAGATGTTCGTCGTCATTGGCAAGAATCGAAACGCCCTTTACACCCCCCAAAAAGGCTCTAATAATAACTTTGTCTTGGGGAGCACGAACGAATTTAATGCTGGCGAAGGCAAAAGCAACAAGAGACAGTTTATGCTCAATCATTTCAACTTCAGGCACCACCGCACCAAAAGCTTTGAGAGGATGACTAATATCTTTACGCTCAAAAATGAAATTGCACACTGCCGAAGAGGCAGAAGAAATCTTGCTCAATTCCCGGCTCAAAGGGGCATTGAGATCGGCCAGAAGGGCGCTGGAAACTTGAGGAGCAGTAGCCAATACGACTTGATCGCATTGCCAGACTTGTGAAGGAGAAGAAACAACGAAGCGGCTAGATGGCTCAGCGCTCTTTCTTATCGAATTGACTGTCGTGTTCAACTGCAAATCAATATTTTCTTTGTTTAAAGCCGCTACCAGACTATCAACGACAACTGCCATACCCTGATCATAACCAGCAAATAAACTGTAGCGAGCGCCACTGGCATCGACCTGGCAATTGGCCTCAGATACCGAAGCCTTGCGCTCTGCCCACAAACCTCTAATGACACTACCAGTAGTGCGCTCCATTTCAACAAAACGGGCCGCTACATGAGCCGCAGACAACTTTTCTGCATCACCAACATAGACTCCCGCCACCATAGGTTGGGCCAATTTATCAAGAAGCTCTTGACCAAATCGCCTGCGCACAAAAGCAGCCAAACTCTCATCTGTAAGATCTTTTCTGGGCGGCAGAACAAGATCTAGGGCGCTTCGCAACTTGCCCGCCCAGCTCAGCACTGAGCTTTGAAAGAAGCTAGTCAGGGTGCTAGGCGCCAGCATGATAAATCCGGCAGGAAGGGGGACAAGCTTGCCCTTGCTAACAATCAAGGCGCCGCGATTGACTTGGTTTACAGTAACTATGCGAGATTCAATACCTAAATCTTTAGAGAGAGTGAGCATCCCTGGTTTATTAGT